>JAADFP010000001.1 GCA_013152825.1 Caldisericota bacterium
CATTATGAGGTATAGGAGTAACATCTCTAATCATTACCACGTTCAGCCCCGCAGTTTGAAGTGAGCGAATGGCTGCTTCTCTACCTGCCCCGGGCCCTTTTACCCTGGCTTCCACTTCCTTCATTCCATATTCCTGCGCTTTTTTAGCTACTTGCTTCGCCGCCAGGGAAGCAGCAAAAGGCGTGCTCTTGCGAGTCCCTGAATAACCCACAGTACCGCCTGTTGCCCAACATAACACATTCCCTTCCGGATCCGTAATCGTGATAATCGTATTATTAAAAGTTGCTTTTATACGAGCAATTCCCCTGGGGACACTCCGGGTAATCTTTTTCTTTTTACCTCTTTTTCTCCGTGCCATTTCTCCTCCTAAATTATTTACTCGGCTTTTTTGACATCATTTCCTTGACTTTTTTCCTTAATATTCCCACTGTCTTCTTAGGTCCTTTTCTGGTACGGGCATTACAACGTGTCCTCTGCCCCCTGACAGGCAAACCAACCCTATGACGAATACCCCGGTAGCAATTGATATCTATAAGCCTTTTAATATTCTGAGAAATTTCCTGTCTTAAAGCTCCCTCTATTTTATAGTTATTCTGGAGAAGAGAGACTATACTGGAAACTTCTTCGGGAGTCAGTTCTTTTATCTTCTTCTGACAGCTTACCCCCGTGTCTTCCAAAATTTTCAAAGCAGAAGCATGCCCAACTCCATAGATATAAGTTAAGCCTATATCCACTCTTTTATTGTCCGGTATTTCCACCCCCAGGATTCTGGCCATTTCTATTCCTCCCTATTTCTGCCTTTGTTTATGTTTGGAATTTTCACAGATTACTCTTACCACTCTTTTTCTCTTTATAACCTTACATTTACCGCAAATCTTTTTTACCGATGCTCTAACTTTCATAATCAACCCCTATCTATTTATAACGATAAACTATTCTCCCCCGGGAAAGGTCATAGGGAGATAATTCTACCATTACTGTGTCCCCAGGTAAAATCCTTATAAAATGCACCCTCATTTTTCCTGAGACATGAGCAAGAACCCTATGCCCATTTTCCAGCTCTACTTTAAATACAGCGTTGGGTAATGCTTCTATCACTTTTCCCTTCCACTCAATTTTCTCTTTTTTTGCCATCTTCCTCAAGAACTTCTATTAATTTTCCATAAGTATCTTCTGCTTCCGCGTTAGCATCCACTTCTTTTAATTTCGACCTCTTGGCATAATAGTCTATTAACTCCTCGCTTTCCTTTCTATAAATCTCTAATCTCTTTTTTATTACCTCTTCCCTATCATCCTCTCGTTGAAAAAGAGCGCCGCCACACACATCACATACCCCCTCTTTCTTGGGAGGCATATTAACAAGGTGGTATATCTTACCACATTTGGAACATATTCTTCTACCAGAAAGACGCGAAATTATTATTGCATCCTTCACTCTTAAGCTTATTACTGTATCCACATCTATATCATTTTCTTCTAGCATTTTAGCCTGGTTTATATTGCGGGGGAACCCATCCAGCACAAACCCACTATCCGAATTAAGATTTTTCTTTAACACTTCCACTACCAGGGCATCCGGCACAAGGAGCCCTTTATCCATAAATTTCCTTGCTTCCTTTCCCAGAGCCGTATTCTCTTTCACCTCTTTCCGCAAAAGATCTCCAGTAGAAATATGCGATAACCCCTTTCTTTCCTCCAACATCTCGGCTAAGGTGCCCTTGCCAGCTCCTGGAGCTCCTAATAAAATAATCCTCATATTATCTCCAATCTGTTGAATTCTTTAGTACCTTCCCCGCAATTTACCCTTGGAAAGAAAACCCTCATACTGGCGCATAATCAAGTGAGACTCTATTTGTTGCAGGGTATCCAGAGCAACTCCCACTACAATTAAAAGAGAAGTCCCCCCAAAGTAGAAAGGGACATTTAGCCATTTGATTAAAAGTGTAGGGAGCAAAGCTATCCCGGCCAGGAAAAGTCCACCGGGTAAAGCAATTCTAGTCATAATTTTATCCAGGTAATCAGCCGTAGCCTTGCCAGGCCTTATCCCCGGAATGAACCCGCCATATTTTTTGATATTATCGGATATTTCCTTGGGGTTGAAGGTAATAGCCGTATAAAAGTAGGTGAAGAAAATAATAAGAAGCGCATAAAGCGTCATCCCTACAGGATGATAAGTGGAAAAGTAGGTGGCAAAACTCTTGAATGTGGGATTATTTGCTCCCAGAAAAGTGGCAATAGTCTGTGGAAACTGCAAAATAGACATAGCAAAAATCACCGGGATCACACCTGCCTGGTTTACTTTCAGTGGAAGATAAGTACTTTGCCCTCCATATACTCTCCTTCCTATCACCCTCCTGGCATACTGTACCGGAATCTTCCTCTGCCCCAGGGTAATTAACACCACCCCGGCTACTACAAACACCATGAAGCCCAGGATAAGGAGAAAAGCAAACATATGAATCTGCCTATTCTGGATAAGCGCTATGGTGCGGATTAAATCTCCCGGAGCTCTGGCAATTATGCCGGCAAATATAATAAGAGAGATTCCATTCCCTATTCCCTTTTCTGTTATCTGTTCACCCAGCCACATAATGAAAGACGTTCCCGCTGTCACGGTAATAATAGTCAGCAATCTGAAGCTCCACCCCGGGAAAGGAACGATCAACCTCCCCTGGAAATTAGCCGGGTTCTCCAGCCATATAGCAATACCCAGTGCCTGAAAGAGCGCAATAAAAACAGTGGCAATACGTGTATACTGTACTATCTTCTTTCTTCCTTCTTCACCTTCCTTTTGTAATTTTTCCAGTGCAGGCACCACGGGAATAAGCAGCTGCAGGATAATGGAGGCAGTAATATAAGGCATAATACCCAGGGCAAAGATAGAAAGTCTGCGTAGAGCTCCTCCGGCGAACAGGTCTACCATTCCAAAGATGGTCCCCTGCATCTGCTGGAAAAAGTCAGACAGAGCCCTGGAATCTATTCCCGGCACTGGCACATGGGCACCTATCCGGTAAATCGCCAGGAGTCCCAGAGTGATAAATATACGCTTCTTCAGCTCTGGGATTTTAAATATATCCCGAAAGGTATCAAGAATCATAGAGTAATTGCCTTACCGCCTGCTTTTTCTATCTTTTCTCTGGCAGAACGGGAGAAGGCGTGTGCTTTTACGGTTAAAGGGGTACTCAGCTCCCCTGCACCTAATACTTTTAATTGACAATTCCCACTAATCCAACCTTTTTCTATAAGTTTCTGTGGGGTAATTTCACTCTCAGAGGAGAATTCGCTCAATCTCCCTATATTAATCACTTCAAACTGCTGCTTGGACAGACTCTTAAATCCCCTCTTAGGCAATCTACGATAGAGCGGCATTTGACCACCTTCAAATCCACCGTAATGAGGCGTGCCAGATCTTTGTTTAGCCCCGTTATTCCCCCTGCCAGCAGTTTTACCCCATCCGGAAGAGGAGCCTCTACCTACTCTCTTGGGCTTCAGATTTTTCTTCGGAGGTCTTAGGTGATGTATCTTCATCTTTCTTCCTCAATTTGTACGAGTTCAATGTACTCTTTATTTTTTCCAATCCATTCAAAGTAGCCTTAACCAGGTTGACTGGATTATGGGACCCCAGGGACTTGGTAAGCACATCTCTGATTCCCACTGATTCCAGAACTGCACGAGATGCACCACCTGCTATCACCCCGGTTCCCGGAGACGCAGGTTTTAAAAGTATCCTGGAAGCACCAAATCTCCCTACCACTTCATGGGGAATAGTGCTACCTTTTAAAGGAACTTCTACCATCTTTTTTCTGGCCCGGGCAGAACCCTTCCTGATAGCTTCTGGCACTTCCAGAGCTTTACCCATGCCGAAACCTACTCTGCCCCGTCCATTTCCCACCACTACCAAAGCACTAAAGGCAATCTTCTTGCCCCCTTTGGTAACCTTTCCAATCCGGTTTATACTTACTACCTTTTCTATTAATCCTTCTGAAATCTCTTCATTCATTCTTTTCACCTCGATTAGAACTTCAGGCCTCCCTCTCGTGCTCCCTCGGCTAACGCCCTTACTCTTCCCTGATACTTGTAGCCCCCTCTATCAAAAACTACCTTTGATATATTTTTCTCAACGGCTTTCTGGGCTAACAATTTACCCACCAATTTCGCTCCTTCTATATTCTGTCCTTTTACTTTCTTCTTCTCCCGGAACTCAGGTGATAATGAAGAAACTGATAATATCACTCTGCCTTCATCATCGTTTATCAACTGAGCATAGATATGTTTCAGGCTACGAAAAACAAATAATCTCGGACATTCTGCTGTGCCAAAAACCTTCTTCCTGATCCTGGCATGCCTTCTTTTACGCTTTTCTTCTTTGCTCCGTCCCATGATTAAGCCTTAGCTCCTTTCTTTCCTGCTTTTAGCCTGATATGTTCCCCCAGATATCTTATCCCTTTTCCTTTGTAAGGTTCTGGAGGACGAATCCTCCTGATTTCTGCCGCTGCTTCCCCTACTTTCTGTTTATCAATTCCTTCCACAGTTATAATAAAATTTCTTTCTTTCCTCACACTCAGTGAAACACCCTCCGGAGCTTCATAGTAAACCGGATGCGAATAGCCTACCTGGAGGAGCAACTTCTTTCCCTCCATCTTCGCATTGTATCCAATACCCACTACTTCCAATTCTTTTTTGAACCCCTGCGTTACTCCAATAATCAAATTGTTTATTAAACTACGGGTAAGTCCATGGAAAGCACGCACATTCTTTTCTTCAGAGAGTCTTTCCACCCACACATGCCCGTTTTCCTGCCTGACTTTTATAAGGGGATGGAGAGATAAAGAAAGTTTGCCGCGAGGGCCTTCTACTTCCAGCAAATTATCCTTGAGTTCTATCCTGGCTCCTGAAAGTACCGGGATAGGCTTCTTACCTACACGAGACATAATAACACTCCCTTACCAAACATAACAGACAACTTTTCCTCCCAATCCCTCTTTCCTGCATTCTTCATCTGTCTTCAAGCCCTTGGAGGTGGAAATTATAGCAATCCCATAACCCTGCATTACCTTGGGAACCTTATCCTTCTTTACAAATACAAAAGTCCCCGGTTTGCTTACCTTTTTGACACCTGTCAGAGCAGAAGTTCCATCCTCTCCATATCGCAATTTTACCATCAACTGCTTCCTTCCACCTTCTTCTACCACTGAATAGTATTCAATAAAACCCTCTCTCTGGAGGATTTTAAGTATCTCCTCTTTTAAACGAGAATAGGAAGTAAGAATAAAGGACTTATGTACTAAATAAGTCGTCTTTAAATGATTCAAAAAATCAGCAATTGGATCACTTACGCTCATCTTTTCTCCTTACCAGCTTGCTTTTCTCATACCCGGGATTTTACCTTCCAAAGCAAGTTTTCTCAAACAGATCCTACATACACCAAACTTTCTGAAGTAAGCCCGTGGTCTACCACAGAGTTTGCAGCGATTATACTTTCTCACTTTATATTTGGGAGTTCTCTCTGCTTTTATAATTAATGATTTCTTAGCCATCTTTTACCCCTTCTTAAAAGGGAAGCCCATCGCTTCCAAAAGTTCCAGAGCCTCCTCATCGTTTTTTGCAGTAGTCACTATATTTATATCCATACCCAGAACACGAGAAACTTTATCATACTCAATTTCCGGGAATACATACTGCTCAGAAAGTCCAAAGTTATAGTTCCCTCTCTTGTCAAAAGAATCCCGCGGGACCCCCCGGAAATCCCTTATACGAGGCAAAGCAAAGGTTATCAATCTTTCCAGGAATTCGTACATTCTATTGCCTCTCAAAGTAACTTTGCAGCCAATATCCTTACCTTTTCTCAATTTAAAGCCTGATATAGACTTCCGCGCCTTGGTAATCAGGGGCTTCTGTCCGGTAATAATAGCTAATTCTTCTACCGCTTCCTTAAGTATCTTAGAATCATTTATAGCTTCTCCTACGCCCATGTTAACCACTATTTTTTCTATACGAGGCACCTGTAAAGGACTGCTGTATCCCCTTTTCTTCATAATCTGGGGCAAAACCTCTTTTAAATATTTCACCTTGAAATTAGGAACATATTTTTTATTCATGATTACATCTTTTCAACTATTTCTCCACATTTTTTACAGTACCTGGTCTTAGTCCCATCTTCTAAAACCCTTCTTCCTATTCTTACCCCTCTATTACAACGAGGGCAGAGAAGCAAGACCTTGGAAATATCCAACGGAGTTTCGATATCTACTATACCACCCTGAGGATAACGCCTGGAAGGCCTGGTAGCCTTCTTCATTATATTTATTCCTTCCACTACGACCTTTCCTTCTTTGGCAAGAAGCTTTCTCACCTTTCCTCTTTTCCCTCTGTCTTTACCTCTTATTACTTCTACTTCGTCACCTCTTTTTATAGAAAACTTTTTCATCAGACTACCTCGGGAGCAAGGGAAATTATCTTAGTAAAATTTTTATCTCTTAATTCCCTGGGAATAGGGCCAAAAATCCTGGTTCCAATTGGATTACCTGCCTTGTCAATTATTACTGCAGCATTTCTATCAAACTTGATATATGTACCGTCTTTCCTTCTCACTTCTCTTCTCGTTCTTACCACTACTGCTCTCACTTTCTCCCCTTTTTTAATATTGCTTGTAGGGATAGCATCTTTCACCGAAGCTACTATCGTGTCCCCCACAAAAGCATACTTCCGCTTTCCCCCACCTAAAACGTGGATACACATAACTGTCTTAACTCCCGTATTATCCGCCACATTCAAACGTGAATATATTTCAATCATTGCCTACACCTTTAAAATTTCTGTAACTACCCATCTTTTAAGTTTGCTTAAAGGCCTACATTCTTTTATTTTTACTTTATCCCCTGTTTTTGCTTTATTTTCCGGATTGTGAGCATAAAGTTTTTTCCTCCTGCGCACCATTTTATGATAGAGAGGATGAGCGTGCTCTCTCTTTACTTCTACTATCACAGTTCTCTCCATCTTATCGCTGATTACCTCTCCAATAATTTCCCGTTTCATACTTTATCCTTCCCTGCTTCTCTTTTTTCCTTTAAAATAGTCTTCACCCGAGCAATATCCTTTTTAACCTCTCTAATTTTCCTGGGATTTTCCAGCTGTCCCAGGGTAAGCTGTGTTCTCAGGTTAAATAACTGCCGATAAAGCTCCTCCAGGCGGATATCCAATTCCTGTATGGTAAGTTCACGACATTCTTTTGCTTTCATAGCAACCCTTCCATACTTTGATGACTTACTACTTTTGTTTTTACCGGCAGCTTATCGCCAGCAAGTTTCAAGGCCTGCAATGCTGAGCCCTGGTCTACACCACTTATTTCGAACAAAATAGTTCCCGGCTTAACCGGTACCACCCAGAATTCCACATTACCTTTACCTTTTCCCATCCTGGTTTCTAAAGGCTTCTTGGTAACTGGCTTATCTGCCACCACCCTCAACCACATCTTCCCGCCTCTTTTTAAATGCCTCACAATAGCCACTCGGGCCGATTCTATCTGGCGGGTAGTTATCCAGGCAGGCTCCAAGACCTTAAGCCCGTATTCACCAAAACTCAATATACAGGTGCGTGACGCTTTGCCCTTAAGCCTTCCCCGCTGTTGCTTCCTGTATTTAACTCTTTTTGGTATCAGCGGCATCTGTACCTACCTTTTCTTTCTCTTTATCCATAATCAAATCTCCACGATATAACCACACCTTTACACCTATAACTCCATATTTTGTCTTTGCCTCTGCAAAACCGTACGATACTTCCGCCCGAAGAGTCTGGAGAGGGATCTTGCCATCTTTATACCACTCACTGCGGGCAATCTCTGCTCCTCCCAACCTTCCCGAGCATTTTATCTTTATCCCCTTGGCTCCTGACTCCATGGCCTGGTTAACCGCCCTTTTCATGGCTCTGCGGAAATGCGTCCTTTTTACCAGCTGAAGAGCTACATTTTCAGCAATTAACTGCGCATCCATAAAGGGATCGGTTATCTCCTTTATATTAATTTCTACCTGCTTGCCTGTTATCCCCTGTATCTCATCCCTTATCCTGTCCACTTCTACCCCTCTTCTTCCAATCACTACCCCGGGCCTGGCTGTATACAGGTCTACAGTCACTCTATCCTCGGTCCTGGCTATTTCTACCCGGGGAATTCCTGCATAATCAAAATTACTTTTTATAAAATTTCTTATCTTTGTATCTTCCACGAGATTTCTGGAAAACTCACTTTTAGAGGTGGTAAACCATTTAGAATCCCAATTCTGGGTAATTCCCACTCTAAACCCTGCAGGATGTGTTTTATGCCCCATTATTTCTTCTCCTCTAATTCAATAACAACATGAGACCGCCTCTTTTTAAAAGGATGTGCTCTCCCATAAGCTGCAGGTCGGAATCTTTTATCTCGCGGACCTTCATCTACTAAAACCCTGGAAACGTAGAGGTTTGTCTCTTCCTTATGCATATTTTCCGTAGCATTTGCCAGAGCACTTTTCAAAACTTTTTCCAGTATCCTGGCACCACGCCGAGGAGTAAACTTGAGGATGTTCAATGCCTCATCTACACTTTTACCCCGGAGCAAGTCTGCTACCAGCCTTAGTTTAAAAGGCGAAATCCTTACAAATTTCAATTTTGCTTTCATTTTTTATCTTATTTAGGTGTTCTTGCTCTTTCTGTATGTGCTCCATGCGATCTGAAAGTTCGCGTAGGAGCAAATTCTCCCAATCTATGTCCAACCATATTTTCGGAAATATAAACACTCAAGAAATTTTTACCATTATGTACCAGAAAAGTATGGCCTATAAATTCTGGTATTATCACCGAGGCCCGCGCCCAGGTGCGAATAGGTTTGCGATCTCCTGTAGCTTTAGCCTTATTAACTTTTTTCAGGAGCTTTGCATCCACATAAGGCCCCTTGCGTGTAGACCTACTCATACTTACTTTCTCCTCTTTATTATCAATTTATCAGATGCTTTCTTTCTGCGAGTTTTCCTTTCCAGTTTACCCCAGGGAGAAACCGGATGTCTTCCTCCATGAGACCTTCCTTCTCCTCCTCCCAGCGGATGATCGATAGGATTCATTGCTGTTCCTCTTACCTTTGGCCTTCTCCCCAGCCAGCGAGTTCTTCCTCCCTTACCCAGGGAAATCATATCATGGTCAATGTTACCTACCTGACCAATAGTAGCCTTGCACTCCAATAGCACCTTCCTCAATTCTCCCGAAGGAAGTCGCAAAATAGCATATCTCCCCTCTTTAGCCATAAGTTGAACCTGGGTACCGGAAGAACGTGCTATCTTTCCACCTCTTCCCGGCGTAAGCTCTACATTATGCACCATAAGACCTACTGGAATATCCTTCAAAGGAAGAGTATTTCCTGGCTCGGGAGGAACATCACTGCCGCTTACTACCTTATCTCCCACTTTGATGCCTTCGGGAGCAAGGATATATCTCTTTTCTCCATCTTCGTACTGCAGTAAAGCAATAAATGCAGAACGATTAGGATCATATTCCACGGAGAGCACCTTTGCTTTTATTCCAATTTTATCCCTCTTAAAATCTATTATCCGATAAAGCCTCTTATGTCCCCCTCCGCGCCTTCTTACTGTTACCCTGCCCTGCTGAGTAGACCTTCCCGCTTTCTTAGGGAGAGGAACCACCAAGCTTTTTTCCGGTCTTTTCTTGGTTATCCCCTCAAAAGTAGGAGCCACTCGGAACCGGGTGGAGGGAGTTACCGGAGAAAGTTTTTTTGTACCCATCGTATTAACTAAATATATCTATTTTTTGCCCTGCTTTTAATGTAACAATAGCCATCTTTTTATCAGGGGTTTTCCCTTTCTGCCAATGTCTCAAACTTTTTGTTTTCCCCTTCCTCTTGAGTAGCTTAATCCTCTCTATATCTACATTAAACATTTCCCTTAGCGCTTCCTTTATGGCTGGCTTTGTGGCCGAGCTATCTACTTCAAAGGTATATTGGTTAAACTTTTCTACCAGAAGCATACTCTTCTCGGTAACCCGGGGCTTGATAATTATCTGGGGAGCATGCTTTCCCTTCATATCCGCACCTCTTCCATCTTGCGTAGTGCATCCTTGGTAAAGACGACCCAGTCAGCACATAGAATCTCGTAAGGATTCAAGGTGAGAGGGTCTCTTAATTTCAACCATTCTATATTGTTTGCCGCTTTTCTTACAACCTCAGGTATTCTATCTATCACCAGGATTGCCTTGTTCTCTACCTTTAGACTGCGTAAAATCTTTTCCAGCTCCTTTGTCTTGCCTTCTTTTAGCTCTAATTTTTCCAGCACTTTTATCTTTCCCTCTTCTCTCAGAGAAGAAAGTGCAGAATAAAAGGCAAGCCTCTTCTTTTTCTTTGGCAAAGAATAATAGTAATCCCGGGGAGAAGGCCCAAATATCACCCCACCACCTCTCCACAGGGGAGAACGAATAGAACCTGCTCTGGCCCTGCCTGTATGTTTCTGGGCAAAAGGTTTTTTCCCACCGCCTCTTACCTGCCCCCTGGTAAGAGTAGAAGCAGTTCCCTGTCTTTGATTGTTAAGATACATTTTTACATATTCGTGGAGAACCGCTGTGTGTGGAGAACATGCAAAAATCTCGTCTTTCACGGTAAGTTTATCCACTTCTTTCCCTTTCAGATTGTGAACAGCAAATTCTACCATTATTACTTCCTCGGATTTTTTATGAATACGTATCCACCAGAAAACCCAGGGACGGCTCCTTTAACTAACAACAGGTCCTTTTCTTTCTGGACTTCTACTATTTCCAGATTTTTTACCGTAACTTTCTTACCACCCAATCTCCCTGGCATCTTCCTGCCTTTAAATACCCGGGAGGGCCAGGAAGAGGCTCCGATAGAACCCGGCCTTCTGTGCCACTGCTTAGCTCCATGGCTGGCCGGCCCCCCGGAAAAGCCCCATCTCTTCACCACTCCCTGGAAGCCTTTTCCCTTCGTATTGCCTTCTATATCCACGAATTTATATCCTTCAAATATTTCTACGCTCACCACATCGCCTTCCTTTACCGACTCTATATCTTTCCAGGGAAATTCTCGCAGTATCCGCTGGGGACTTACCTTGTATTTCC
>JAADFP010000002.1 GCA_013152825.1 Caldisericota bacterium
GTTTCTCTCTTTATTTCAAGAGTTAGAGAAAAAGGCGATGAAGTAGTCTTTCTAACCAACAACTCTGCCTATACCCGCAAATACTACCGAAACAAGCTCCAGCGAATGGGTATTCCCACGCAGGAGAAGGATATCTATACTTCAGCCGGTCTCCTTGCTGACTATCTCAGTGAACTGCCCCAAATTCGCCGGGTACTAACTATTGGCGAGGAAGGATTGCATTTTTCTCTGCGAAGAAAAGGTTTCCTGGTTACTACCCAAAGTTCCTCGGTAGACGCAGTAGCAGCCGGATTGGATAGACGGTTTAATTACCAGAAACTTTTCCTGGCTCAAAAAGCAATTCTTTCCGGGGCTAAATTCATAGCCACTAACAGGGATGCAACCCTTCCCACTGAAAATGGGCTACTACCTGGTTCCGGCGCAATAATAAAGGCAATAGAGGAATGCACCGGAAAAGAGGCAGAGGTAGTGGGGAAACCAAATCCTCTGGGACTGGAAATTATTATGAAGGAAAGAAATGTATGCAAGGAAGATGTAATAGTTATAGGAGATAGAATTGAGACAGACATTTTATTAGGGAAGAAGGCAGGGGTTAAGACTATCCTGGTTCTTACCGGGGTAACAGAGAAAGAAGACTTAAAAAATATTTCCCCGGAGGACTTCCCTGACCAGGTGACAGAAAAATTAATAAATCTTTTATGTGTGGAATGTGGTTAAAAACTTTTGAAAGGAGGGGTAACTTATGAAGGACAATAACCATACAGATAAAAAAATGCCTGAGATGAAACATGATATGGATATGCACAAAGAGCACAAAATGCAGGGGGAAATGGAAGAGGGAACAGAGATGAAGCATGATATGGATATGCACGAAGGACATGAAATGCAGGAAGGAATGGAACACGGAACAGAGATGAAACATGAGGGAAGCATGGCATACCACACTATGCCCTCCGGGGTTCACATGGCTCACGGAGATCACCATGCTCACATGGTAGCGGACTACAGGAAACGATTCTGGATATGCCTGGCCATCACCATACCAATTCTCCTACTCTCCCCCATGATTCAGGGATTACTGGGAATCAGAGAATCTCTTAAATTTACCGGCGATTTATACCTCCTATTCTTGCTTTCCTCCCTGGTTTTCTTCTATGGAGGATATCCATTCCTTAAAGGGATTTTTGTCGAAATAAAATCTAAAAAGATAGGGATGATGACCCTTATCGCGGTAGCCATCAGCACTGCCTATGTGTACAGCAGTGCCGTCGTATTTGGCCTGAAAGGTTCCATATTCTTCTGGGAGCTGGCTACGCTTGTGGACATCATGCTTCTGGGGCACTGGATAGAAATGAAATCCATTATGGGGGCATCAAAAGCCCTGGAAGCACTGGCAAAGCTTATGCCCTCAGATGCCCATAAACTTATGCCCGATGGAAGCGTAAAAGATGTCCCTCTAAACGAATTGACCGTAGGAGACAGGGTCTTGGTCAAGCCGGGAGAAAAAATTCCTGCCGATGGCATAGTAGTAGAGGGAGAAACCTCTGTCAACGAATCTATGCTCACCGGTGAATCCACTCCCGTACCCAAGAAGAAAGGTGACCAGGTCACCGGAGGAGCAGTTAACGGTGAAGGCTCGATTACCATGGAGGTTAAGAAAACAGGTAAAGATTCTTTTATCTCGCAGGTAATAAAACTGGTCAAAGAAGCCCAGGAGAGCAAATCAAGAACCCAGGACTTAGCAAACCGGGCCGCCTTCTGGCTTACTGTTATAGCCCTGGTAGGAGGTGTGGTAACCCTTTTTGTCTGGTTAGCAGTGATGGGCAAAGATCTTGCCTTTGCCCTGGAGCGAACAGTAACCGTAATGGTTATTACCTGTCCCCATGCTCTTGGATTGGCCGTTCCCCTGGTAGTGGCTGTTTCCACTGCTCTTTCTGCCAGAAATGGCTTGCTTATCAGAAACCGCATAGCCTTTGAAAAAGCAAGAAACATCCAGGCCATAATTTTTGATAAGACAGGAACTCTAACCGAGGGGAAATTCGGCGTTACTGATACTATTCTTTTTGCAGATGATGTAAAAGAGGAAGACCTCCTGAAATATGCTGCCTCCGTAGAAGCGCACTCTGAGCACCCCATTGCCAAGGGAATTGTCTCATCTGCCCCGGAAACCTTCCCGGTTAAAGAATTCAAGGCTATTCCGGGTAAGGGAGCAGAAGGGAAGGTAAACGGGAAAGAAGTAAAAGTAGTAAGCCCGGGCTACCTGAAAGAAGCAAAAATTTCAGTCACCGAGGAACGCATCGAAAAAATTGCTTCCCAGGGCAAAACCATAGTATTCGTGATGATAGATGGCAAACTAAAAGGAGCCATTGCTCTGGCAGATATCATAAGACCCGAATCCAAGAAGGCAATTTCATTACTCAAGAAAATGGGAATTCAATGTATGATGCTTACCGGAGACAATAAGCAGGTAGCCAAGTGGGTATCAGATGAAATAGGGCTTGATGAATACTTTGCTGAGGTCTTGCCCCAGGAAAAATCAGAAAAGGTAAAAGAGGTGCAATCCAGAGGCTTAACCGTGGCCATGACAGGGGACGGAGTAAACGATGCTCCTGCACTCGTCCAGGCAGACGTAGGTATTGCTATCGGAGCAGGAACCGATGTGGCCGTGGAGAGTGCGGATATTATCCTGGTAAGAAGTAATCCCCTGGATGCAGTGGCCATTATAGGGCTGGCACGGGCTACCTACAAAAAGATGATACAAAATCTTGCCTGGGCAACAGGTTATAATGCCTTTGCCATCCCTCTTGCCGCAGGTGTGCTCTACAAAGCAGGGATACTACTCACTCCCGCCATGGGTGCAGCATTGATGGCCTTAAGTACAGTAGTTGTAGCCATCAATGCACGTTTCCTTAAAGTGGTTAAAGAGGAAGTATAAAAAGAGAGACTTTAGACCTTAGACTTAAGACTATAGACGGGGAGAACTTGGCAGGGAAGCAGATGTAGATACCGGGAGAAAGAGTAACTGGCAACTCAGGACTCGCAACTTTTCCCCACCTACGTCGGCACCACCACAATTTACTTTGATTTCTAACCATCTATTGGTATAATAGAGGCCTCAGATAGAAGGAAATAGAAAGGAAGGGTGTATGAAAGAAGTAGAAATCCTTAGGGAAAGGTTAAAACCGGGTCATTTTGAGCGTTTGAGCTCTCTGGGAAACAAAGAAATACTCAAGTTTGTAGCCAGGTATACCGAGTTATGCAATCCTGCCTCGGTATTTGTAAGAACAGATTCTGAAGAAGATACTGAATACATAAGAAGAAAAGCTATTGAATTAAAGGAAGAACATAAACTTAAAGTGCAGGGACATACAGCCCATTTTGATGGGTATTACGACCAGGCAAGAGACAAGAAAAACACCAAGTTTTTAGTTACTCCTGATATGACCCTTGGGCCACGCCTGAACTCGATAGAAAGAAACGAAGGGCTGGAAGAAATTCATTCCCTATTAAAAGACATAATGAAAGGCAGAGAGATGTTCGTTCTCTTCTTATGTCTGGGCCCAATAAACTCCGAGTTCTCTATATATGCAATGCAACTGACTGACTCTGCTTATGTAGCTCACTCTGAGGATATCCTTTATAGGCCTGCCTTCAGTGTGTTTGAAAAGAAGGGAGAAGACATAGAATTTTTTAAATACGTTCACTCTGCAGGAGAACTCGAGGAGGAAAGAAAGACCAGTAAGAATGTAGATAAGAGAAGAATATACGTAGATTTCCAGGAAGACACTGTTTACAGCGTTAATACCCAGTATGCAGGAAATACAGTAGGTTTCAAAAAACTCGCCCTCAGGCTGGCAATAAGAAAGGCCCTCAGAGAAAAATGGCTGGCGGAACACATGTTTGTCATGAGAGTAAATGGCCCTAATCAGAGAAAATCATACTTCCTGGGAGCATTCCCCAGCATGTGCGGAAAAACTTCCACCTGCATGGTAAAAGGAGAAAATATAATTGGGGATGACCTTGCTTACCTGAGAAGGAGAGAAGGGAATATATTTGCAGTAAACGTAGAAAGAGGAATATTCGGTATTATTAAAGATGTTAACGCAAAAGACGATCCCCTGATATGGGAAGCGCTAACCACTCCCGGTGAAGTAATATTCTCCAATATACTGGTAAAGGATGGCATCCCTTACTGGCAGGGAGACGGCAGAGAGATGCCTTCCGAAGGGATGAATTTCTCCGGGCAATGGTATAGGGGTAAAAAAGATGCAGAGGGAAAAGAGATTCCCCCCTCCCATCCCAATGCCCGCTATACCATAAGGCTTAGTTCTCTCAAAAATTGTGACCCGGCTTTGGAGGACCCGCAGGGGGTCAAAGTAAATGGGATAATTTATGGCGGAAGGGATTCTGATACCTGGCCGCCTGTCTTCGAAAGTTTTGACTGGGAACATGGGATTGTTACCATGGGAGCCTCTTTAGAATCAGAAACTACTGCTGCTACCCTGGGAGAAGAAGGAGTGAGAAAATTCAATATTATGGCTATCCTTGATTTCCTCTCGGTTCCCCTGGGTAAGTATCTATCCAATTACCTGGACTTCGGGAAGTCTCTAATCTCACAGCCTACAATATTCGGAGTAAACTACTTCCTGAAAGGTCCCGATGGAGAATTTTTAACCGACAAGCAGGCAAAAAGAGTCTGGCTCAAATGGATGGAATTAAGAACATATAGAGATGTAGGAGCAGTAAAGACCCCCATTGGTTTCCTGCCCCTGTATGAAGACTTGAAGAATTTGTTTCACACAATTCTTGCCCAGGAGTATACAGAAACTGAATACACAGAACAATTCAGCCTGCGTGTGCCCCAAAACCTATCAAAGATAGAAAGAATCACCGATATTTACAAAAATACCAAGGATATTCCCGAAGTAGTCTTTGAGATCTTACGCCAGCAAAAGTTAAGGCTGCAGGAAGCGCAGGATAAATTCGGTGATTTTATCCCTCCCCAGAAATTTGACGTTGTTTGAGTAAAAGAAGAGAATAAAGACAGATTGCTACGAGCGGCTGCTGAATTTTACTACCTCTTCCCCGGCAATTTTTTCTATCTTTTCTTTGAACTCAAGGCTTGCTTCCACGTAATACTTGGAACTAACCAGAAGAGTAACTGTATGCTGGGCGTTTTTAAAGTGAAGATAAACTTTACTTCTTCCTTTATATTGCTCTATTATCTTCTTTATTTCCTCCAGTATCCAGGGAGAGCTTTTCTCCCGGCTTAACTGTATGTGCACATCCACTGAATAATACCTGGAAAGCTCCGGCAGAGGGAGAACCTGGGAAGCTTTAAGGGAGTAAGGAGGTGAGTCACTATCCACAACTCCTTCTACCAAGACCGGGAAATCCTGTTTGAGATAATTGTTGCACTTTTCCCATACAGAGGGAAATACAATTACTTCGCACCTTCCCTCCAGATCCTCCAGCGTAAACCTGGCCATTCTCTGGGAATTACGCGTATAAAGATTCTTGAGATTGGTAATTATCCCCCCTATCTTCAGCGAGTCTCCAGAAGAAAAATCGGCAAGGGTTTCTGTAGTAGCATTCGCATACAAAGGAAGGATATTTTCGTACTTTTCTAAAGGATGGCCGCTTAAATAGAAGCCCAGAACTTCCTTTTCCTGAGAAAGCAATTCCTGCAGATTATCTCCTGTTTTCTCTTCCTGCTTATTTGGCTTAAAAAGAGAAATCTGCCCTGCTTTCCTTCTATTTCTGCTATCCAAAAAACGGGGTAGTTTCTCTAAAAGGTTGACACGGCCACCTTCTATGCTATCAAATCCGCCGCATTTTATTAAACTCTCAATAGTCTTTTTGTTGATAAGCTTCAATTCCACCTTGGAAATAAAATCTTCCAGGGAAATGAATTCTCCCAGCCTTTCCCTGGCTCTAACCAATTCTCTTACTGCCTGTTCACCCACATTCTTTACTGCGGCCAGGCCAAAACGGATTCCTCCCTCCTCCACCCTGAATTCGGGAAAACTTCTATTTATGTCTGGTGGAAAAACTTTAATCCCCATGTTTTCGCATTCACGGATATACCTTACTATCTTATCCTGGTTCCCCATTTCATTGGTAAGAAGCGCCGCCATGAATTCCAGCGGGTAATTTGCTTTAAGGTACGCTGTCTGGTAAGAGATAAAAGCATAGGCTGTAGCATGGGACTTGTTAAATCCGTAGCCGGCGAAGTATGCCATCATATCAAAAATTTTCTTGGCTACCTTTTCCCTTATCCCTCTTTCTTTTGCTCCCTTGATAAATTTTTCCTCTGTCTTTTTCATCATCTCCGCAATTTTCTTACCCATGGCTTTTCTGAGATTATCAGCCTCTTCCATGGCAAAACCTGCAAGTTCATGGGCAATCTTCATCACCTGCTCCTGGTAAAGGATGGCGCCATAGGTCTCCTTGAGAATGTTTTCCAGGGAGGGATGAAGATATTCTATGGGCATCTCTCCCTTCCTCCTGCGGATAAAATTATCTACCTCCCCTCCCGCTAATGGCCCCGGCCTGTACAGAGCCAGCACCGCTATAATATCTTCAAACTTCTGCGGCTCAATTTTCCTGAGCAATTCACGCATTCCCCTGCTTTCCAGCTGGAAAACACCTACAGTATCCCCTTTCTTCAACAGGGAATAGGTTTTCTCATCCGTAAGAGGAATTTTAGATAAATCTTCCTTCTTATTCTGATTTAAATTGATATTCTCCAGAGTATTTTCTATCAGGGTGAGTGTTTTTAATCCCAGGAAATCCATTTTTAAGAGCCCTATACGGGAAAGGGAATTCATTTCATACTGAGTGGTAATTTCACCGTCAGACGTGCGGAACAGAGGGGTAAAATTGGTAAGGGGACCGGGAGATATAACCACTCCTGCCGCATGAACTGAGGCATGCCTCACACTCCCCTCGAGTGCCTGGGAAAACGGCAGAAGCTTGGGATATTTTTCAAAAGCAGATTGAAGCTCCGGCACTTTTTTCACGGCTTCGCTCAAGGTAATATGGGGAATGTTGGGAATGAGCTTGGCTATTCTATCCGCTTCCGCATAGGGAATCTCCAGGACCCTGGCCACATCGCGTATAGCAGCCCGGGCAGCCATGGTTCCAAAAGTAATAATCTGGCAAACTCTATCCTGTCCAAACTTCTCCTTTACATATTCAATTACCTTATCCCTTTTTACATCACTGAAATCAACATCAATATCCGGCAGGCTCTTGCTTCTGGGGTTGAGGAATCGTTCAAAAATTAAGCCGTACTGCAGAGGATTTATATCGGTTATACCCAGGCAATAAGCTACCAGGCTGCCGGAAGCTGAGCCTCTTCCCGGCCCCACCGGGATATCATTATTGCGGGCATAATTTATAAAATCCTGCACTATAAGGAAATACCCGGAAAACCCTTTTTCCCGGATTACTTTTAACTCAAACTTGAGCCTTTCCTTAACTTCCTCTTCCATGTGCGGAAATCTATTCTGTGCCCCCTTCCAGACAAGTTCCTCCAGGAAGCTATCCAGGGTAGTATGATGCTCAGGCAGAGGAAAACGGGGAAGGTGAACTACACCGGAAGGAATCTCTACATTGCACCTCTCAGTTATTTTCAGAGTGTTCTGGAGCGCTTCCGGAATCTCGGAGAACCTCTGCTTCATTTCCTGGGGAGATTTTAAATAGAACTCCTGCGAACCAAATTTCATCCGGCGGGAGTCGCTAAGGGTGGTCTTCGTCTGCAGGCACAACAAAACCTCGTGTACCTCGGCATCTTCCGGGTTGATATAGTGCACATCATTGGAAGCTACCAGGGGAATGTCCAGAGAGCGGGAAAATTCTATCAGCTTGCGATTGATATCATCCTGCCCCGCCAGGGAAAGATCCATAAGCTCCAGGTAGAAATTATCTTTACCCATTATATCTTTGTAAGCAGCCGCTGCCTGGTAGGCTTCTTTTTCTCTCCCCTGGTGCAAAAGGAAAGGAACTTCACCCTTAAGACAGCCACTGAGAGCAATTATTCCCTTGCCGTACTCGGCAAGCACCTCCTTGTCTATCCTGGGCCTGTAATAGAACCCTTCCAGATAACCAATACTTACCAGTTTCATGAGATTACGGTATCCTTCATTGGTAGAAGCAAGCAGTGTGAGGTGATAGGTTGCCTCCGAGATGCCTCTTTTCTCCCTGTCTTTTCTGCTCTTAGGTGCAATATAAACCTCGCAGCCGATAATCGGCTTTATACCCATGTTTATTGCCTTATCGTAAAATTCAATAGCCCCGAACATACCGCCGGAATCGGTGATAGAGAGAGCATGATACCCCAATTCTTTCGCTTTCTTTACCAGGGGATCTATCTTGCAAACTCCATCCAGGAAGCTGTAATGGGTATGGAGATGAAGATGAACAAAATCTGCTTTTTTCATAGACAGTAAATTTTAACATAAAGATAATCTTAAGGGGGAAAAATATAGCATCTCCTGCCGCATAAACCTATCTCCCCTTAGTAGCTCTTTTTGGTAAAATGTATCATAGGGGGTGGAAAATGAAAGTAAGCACAGTAGACAAAATGCGGAAACTGGACAAACAAGCTTCCGAAACCTACGGGGTAAGCGAACTACTGCTCATGGAGAATGCCGGGAATGCTGCATACTTTGCCATATTGGAGCATATTCAGGATAGTCGAGGCTTTATTATTTTTTGCGGCCCCGGGAATAACGGTGGAGATGGCCTGGTGGTGGCAAGAAAAATTTACTCATCAGGCGGCGAAGTGAAAGTATACCTATTAGGCAAGCCGGAGCAGTATAAAGGAGCAGCCAGGTTGAATTATGAAATTGCCGCAAAGATGGGTTTTGAGATAAAGAGCATAAAAGAAGAAAAGAGAGAGAAAATTATCCAGGAGATAAGACATGCTGATATAGTAGTGGATGCTATTCTTGGCACCGGGTTAACTCGCGCCGTGGAAGGAACATACGCGGAGATTATTAACCTTATAAACCATTATGCAAAAAGAGTGCTAAGTCTGGATATACCTTCAGGGATAAATGGTAATAACGGAAACGTTATGGGAACTGCTATCAAGGCAGATTATACCGTAACCTTCGGGCTTCCCAAATTAGGAAATATTCTTTATCCCGGATACGATTTTTGTGGAGAACTGTACGTTTCCCATATTTCCTTCCCTCCCCAGCATTACAACCAGGAAGAGATAAAAATTGAGATTAACGAGCCTGTACAACTTCCCGCAAGAGATGTACAGGGACACAAGGGAACATTCGGCGATATTCTCTTCGTAGCCGGTGCCCGGGGTTACTATGGAGCTCCCTACTTCGCTGCTCTTTCCTTTCTCAAGGCAGGAGGCGGATATTCCAGGCTGGCTACTCCGAAATCCGTCATGCCCCATATTGGAAGCAAGGGTAGCGAGATAGTATTCTTGCCGCTGGAGGAAACAGAGAGCGGGAGTATAGCAAAAAGTGCTAAAGAAAGAATAATGGAAATTGCCCGGGGAGTGGATATGGTAGTCATAGGGCCAGGTTTATCCCTGCATGAGGAAACTCAGGAACTGGTAGGAGAAATAGTAAATTCATTAGATAAACCCCTCTTAATTGACGGAGACGGGTTAACCGCCATCTCCCGGGAGAAATCCTGCCTGGCAAAAAGGGAAAGCCCCACAGTATTAACCCCGCATCCCGGTGAAATAGCAAGAATTAAAAACTGCAGTACCAGGGAAGTAATAGAAAACAAGATAGATGTCTTGCGTGAAGTAAGCAGGGAATTAAAGGCAATAACCGTGCTAAAAGGTGCTCATACATTAATAGGTTACCCTGAAGGAGAAATTTTTGTGAACATGAGTGGAAATTCTGGCATGGCTACAGCAGGAAGCGGAGACGTGCTCACTGGAACAATAGCTGCCATGTATGGGCTGGGATTAAACATTAAAGAAGCCGTGCGCATGGGAGTATTCGTACATGGAGCCTCAGGAGACCTGGCCTCCTGGGAAAAAGGCGAAGACGGTATAACTGCACAGGATATTCTCGACTACCTGCCAAAAACCATGAAAATACTTAGAGAGAACTTTGAGGAAGTAAAAAGAAAATACGAGATAAAAGTGATTTAGCTGAAAGGATTTGCTTATAGGGCAACACTAATATAGTAGGAAGGTGTGCCTTGTCTCTAAGCGGGTTTTCAATTGCTTCTTTAAAATTAGCCCTGGATGCCTGCTTTCGCAGGCATGACAGGAGAGCTGGTATCAAAACAAACTCTAAATCCAAAACTACAAACTCTAAATAAACTCAAAACAACAAACTCAAAAATTATAATTATAACCAAGATGCTAAGAAACCAGGACTACCCATTCACTACTTACTGCTCACCGTTTACTCTTTACTGTTTACTAATTCTTCCCTCTCCCCTCGCTACTCCTGCCCGCCTCCTTCGTCATTCCTGCTTGTCCTCCCGATATGCTCTTCGGGAGGGCGCAAGCGGGAATCCACTTCATTCAAACTCAAAACAACAAACCCAAAACTCTAAACAAACTACAAATCACAAACTCAAAACTTTCCGAAGGAATCCTCCCGACATACCCCTGCCCGATACACCCGCCTGCTCCCCTGCCCGCTCTCTCACTACGGATGTCGGGGTCGCCAGCAGGCGGGTCTGTGTCTTTTTCTTGTCCTCTTTCCTCGCTACTTGCTACTCACAACTTATCTACTACTCACGCCTTACGTTTTACTGCTCACTATCCTCCCAGTCTATACTCTAAAGTCTATGGTCTATAGTCTAAATAATAAGGCAGAATACGACAAGCCAGGAGATTCAAGGCGAAGCAGTCAAATTAGCAAGCATTGCTCCACAGGAAGGACAAAAATCACTGCTCCTTTTATCCACTTCCATAAGTGTATTGGAAAACATCATCACACAAGGAAAATTGCGGCAGTGTTTCAACCCAAAGGTATGCCCTAACT
>JAADFP010000003.1 GCA_013152825.1 Caldisericota bacterium
GAGTTATGTTACCCATAGACAAAGTAACTCTCTGGTATCCGTGATACTATTCGGAGGGAAACTATCATCAATTTCTTGTGAATCGTGTAATTAATACCTCTTTTTAGCCTGCTTACTCGTCTCTACTTCTTTTCAATAACTCACGATTCGCAATCTCACCTCTTATATTATTATACAGGAAAAAAGGAAACCCATTAGTCTGTGGGAGGATTTAAGACATATCCAGAGACCAGGTCTCCCACCTCAGTAGTTGAATGCCCCATTCTGCCTGCAGAGAGAGAATCCAGATGGTCTCTTATTACTTTCATAATAGCATTCTCTACCAGTTTTCCTGCTTCTTCCTCTCCCAGGAATTCCAGCAACATCATACCCGCAGAAATAGCAGCAAGGGGGTTGATGACATTTTTACCGGTATATTTGGGAGCTGATCCTCCGATAGGTTCAAACATGGAAACCCCTTCTGGATTCAAGTTGCCTCCTGCCGCAATACCCATCCCCCCCTGAATCATTGCTCCCAGGTCAGTGATTATATCCCCGAACATATTGTCGGTAACTATTACATCGAAAAACTCCGGGTTTTTCACCATCCACATGCAGGTAGCATCTACATGGGCATAATCCTGTTCTATGTCTGGATACTCCTCACCCACCTCATGGAAAACTCTCTCCCACAGTCCCCAGGCATGGGTAAGCACATTAGTCTTTCCACAAAGGGTTAATTTCTTCTTCCTGTTCCTTTTCCTGGCAAATTCGTAAGCATACCTTATACATCTCTCTACCCCTTTCCGGGTAACCACCATTTCCTGGAGAGCTATCTCATCGGGTGTGCCTGTTTTAAACGTGCCACCCACTCCTACGTAAAGGCTTTCAGTATTTTCTCTCACCACCACAAAATCAATGTCTTCTGCGCCTTTGTCTTTTATAGGGGTCCAGACACCGGGATATAACTTAACCGGCCTCAGGTTGATATAAAGGTCCAGGGAAAAACGCAATTTAAGCAGGATCCCTTTTTCCAGTATTCCCGGTTTAACCCGGGGATCACCTATTGCTCCCAGATATATGGCATCCATTTCTTTGAATTCTTCTATGGCTGAATCGGGAAGAGTCTCACCTGTTTTCAGGTAATGCTCAGCACCAAAATCATAGTACTGCAAATCCAGAGCAAAATTCTTAGCCTGGGCTGCACTCTTCAAAACTTTAATTCCTTCCCGTACTACCTCCGGGCCGGTTCCATCACCTGGAATAACTGCTATTTTATACGTCTTCATCTTTCCTCCTTAAGTACCCAATTCCCAGGAAGCAAGATATTCTTCCTGTTCAGAGGTTAATACTTCCCTTTTAAGTCCCAAAGAAGCTAACTTTAACTCAGCTACTTTTTCATCTATTTCTTGAGGCACCGGATGCACTCCCACCTTCAACCCTCTGTTTTTCCATAGATACTCAGCCGACAACGCCTGATTGGCAAAACTCATATCCATAACTTCTGGCGGGTGTCCTTCGGCTGCAGAAAGATTAATTAATCTGCCTTCTCCCAGGAGATATATCTTCTTCCCCTCAGGGAGGAGAAATTCTTCTACCATCTCCCGTACTTTCCTGCGGGAAACACTCATTTTTTCCAGCGCTTCTATATCAATCTCCACATTAAAGTGTCCGGAATTTGCCAGCATGACTCCATCCTTCATTCTCTTAAAGTGTATATCCCTCAACACATGGATATCACCGGTAAGGGTAATAAATATATCTCCTATGGGCGAGGCTTCCTCCAGATTGGTCACCCAGAAACCATCCATCGCCGCTTCCAGCGCCCGCAGGGGGTTGCTCTCCACCACAATAACTATTGCTCCCATACCTTTAGCTCTCATGGCTACTCCCCTTCCACACCATCCATAACCACATACCACCACTTTTTTCCCGGCCAGAAGAACGTTTGTTGCCCTCAATATCCCATCAATTGTAGACTGTCCTGTCCCATACCTATTATCAAATAGATGCTTGGTATAGGCATCATTTACAGCTATCACCGGGTAGAAAAGTTTTCCCTGCCGGGAAAGGCTTTTCAGCCTTATTACTCCGGTAGTAGTTTCTTCTGTCCCTCCTATGATCTGCGGCAACAATTCCTTACGAGAAGAATGCAAAGTTGAGATAAGATCTGCTCCATCATCCATGGTAATTTGAGGCTTTGCATTCAAGATTTCTTCTATACCCTTATAATACTCCTCCTTACTCTCTCCTTTTACCGCAAAAACCGGTATAGAATAGTCATTTACCAGGGAAGCAGAGACATCATCCTGGGTGGAAAGAGGATTAGAAGCGCAGAGGTAACAATCAGCTCCCCCCTCTTTCAGAGTTATAACTAAATTTGCCGTTTCTGAAGTGACATGAAGACAGCAACCTATTCTCAATCCCTGCAAAGGTTTTTCCTTCTCAAATCTTTCCTTTATAAGGGTTAAGACAGGCATTCTCCTTCCCGCCCATTCGATTTTCCTTTTTCCCTCTTCTGACAAAGATAAATCTTTAACAAAATAATTCATAATCCAACCTCTCTTCTGAAGAAATCTGCTTTATCGGTCTTTTCCCAGGTAAACTCTTCTTCGCTCCTGCCAAAATGTCCATAACAGGCAGTTTTTTTGTAAATTGGCCGGCCAAGCCTGAGATACTCTATTATCCCGGCAGGAGAAAGGTCAAAAGAATCCCTGATCAACCTCTCTATCTTGCCTTCCTCCACTTTACCGGTACCAAATGTCTGAACCATAAGTGAAAGGGGTTCTCTAACTCCAATAGCATAAGCTACCTGAAGCTCGCATTTATCAGCTAACCCAGCAGCCACAATATTTTTAGCCAGATACCTCATCATGTAAGCAGCAGAACGATCTACCTTGCTTGGGTCCTTGCCAGAAAAACATCCCCCACCGTGCCTTCCCACTCCACCATAGGTATCCACCATTATTTTTCTCCCGGTAACTCCCGTATCTCCCTGAGGTCCTCCGATTACAAATCTCCCGGTAGGATTAATAAATATCTTCAGATCTTTATCTATCCATTCTCCAGGGACTATTTTTAAAATTACCTCTTCTTTTATTTCTTCTCTGAGTTTCTCCTCGGAGACTTCAGGGTCATGTTGAGCAGAGATAACCACGGCGGTAACTTTTTTAGGTGCACCATTTTCGTAGAGAACTGTAACCTGGCTTTTACCATCAGGCCTCAAATAATTTAGCAGTTTATTCCTTCGCACTTCAGAAAGCTGCCTTGCCAGTTTATGGGCTAAAGTTATAGGAAGCGGCATCAGCTCTTCTGTTTCGTTTACCGCATAACCAAACATCATCCCCTGGTCACCGGCTCCGCCCTTATCCACTCCAAGAGCAATATCAGATGACTGTTCTTGAATGGAAGTAATCACTCCACAATTTTCATAATCAAATCCATAATCAGGATTAACATAGCCTGCTTCTTTGATAGTATCTCTAACTACTCCCGGGATATCCACATAGCAGGTAGTAGATATTTCTCCCGCTACAAAAGCCATACCCGTGGTAACCAGAGCTTCACAGGCAACTCTTCCCTGAGAATCCTGGCTAAGCACTGCATCCAGCACAGCATCTGAAATCTGATCCGCTATTTTATCAGGATGTCCCTCGGTAACCGATTCGGAAGTGAATAGATAAGTCCTTTTCATTTATCCTCCTTTCTTATCTGTTTTTAGCACTACTTTCTCTCTCACCTACAGTTAAACAGGCACATGAATAAGAGGAGGTGAAAGTAGAAATTCTCTCATAAAATCTCCTTATTTCCCAGCAAAACATTCTCTTGCTTCTTCCAGTGTTTCCAGAGTTCCTATATCATACCAATTCCCGGAAAATATACAGGAGTAAACCTCTTCCACTTTTATCAACCACTCCAGGAAAAATCCCGGCGCATCGGGATTATTGCCCTTACTCAAATACTCACTTACCCGGAAAAGTTTACCCTTAGGATAAATATAAATACCAATGGAAGCCAGATCAGAAAACGGTTCTTCCGGCTTTTCCTGGAATTTTACCACTCTTCCATTTTCTCCTAATTCTACTACTCCGTAGCTTTTTATTCTTTCTTCTTCTTCCATCCTGAAAAGACCTACAGTGAAATGTTTTCCTCCATGTTCCTGGAAAGCTTCATATAGGCTCTTCAGGGAAAAATCGAAGAGATTATCTCCGGAAAGAATCAGAACATCATCGGAAGGATTCACCCTCTCCAGGAAAAACTGGATGTCTCTTATAGCTCCCAGACGATTTTCCGGGCCATCAGTTTCATCGTTAAGTACGTGTATCCTATTTTCCTCACCCCACTTTTTAAAAGCAGGATAAAATCGAGCATTGGTAATTAGATATATCTCATCTACATTTATTTCTTTCAACTTATCCACCAGGTAATCACAGATACTTCTTTCTCCTATTTTAAGTAATCCTTTAGGGAAATTCAGGGTAAGAGGATAAAGCCGTGTACCATATCCCGCGTTGAGCAAAAGAGCAATCATTCTTTCAAGCTCCTTTCATCATTGCTTTTAATTTATCTATGCTTTTTATCTCGGTAGGATCAACCTGGTTAAGAATGCCCAGGTATAAACTCACCCAGTCTCCTATATAAATAAGAGAAAAAATACGCGCAAGAAGCCCTTTCCCCCGGGAATAAACCTTTATCACTTTTATCCGTTCTTCTCCTATCACTTTTATAGTGTTTTCTATTCTCTTTTGCATACGGGGAGCTTCTTTTTCATCCATAAGCAGAACAATGGAGAAAACTCCATTCTCTACTCCCTCCCAGCCCATAATTTCGTTATGATCCAGTTCAGGGAATACACACCAGTAACAAGGGTTTTTCGCATTCTCGTTTATCTGGGTTTTCCAGCGCATAGCCACGCTGTAGAAATAATCGGAGGTGGAATAAATAATAGGTACTGATCCTTTAATGCCTTGAGCAATGTGCAAGGCAAGATTGTCAGATTCCTCAGGAGAAAACTCGCGGGAGAGAGCCAAGAGCATTTCTTCTACTTCTTTTACTTCTCCGGAATCACTCCACACACCAAGAATCTTCAAAGCAGCAAGCAGACTGAAAAAGAGATATCCCAGGGCAGCGCGAGGAGGGAAACCGGGAGGCACCTCCAAAAATGGAATATTCTCTCCTTCGCATAATTTCTTTAGCTCTCCGTCAGAAGAAATTCCTATAATCTGTGATTTTTTCTCCCTCGCTTTATGGAAACTGGATAATGTCTCCTCTGTATTACCCGAATAGCTGATTAAGAAGGTAAGGGTCTTCTCATCCACCCATTCAGGTATAGTATAACTGCGGTTTACATATATAGGATAAGGGCATTCATCTCTCAGATAGCCAGCCAGAATATCTCCAGCAATAGCAGATCCTCCCAGCCCACTTATCATTATCTTGTTGAAATCATTGTAGGGAAAAGATGTTATGGTTAGATTGTTTTCAACCCAGGAAATCTGCGAGGGAAACTCCCTGATAAGCTTTTCCATTCCCTTTTTGTCAAAACAAGAGATTTTATCTTTTATTAAATCTGTCATTTTCCATCCCTCCGGAAAAATTTCAGGAAGGGTTGATTAGCCTTTTCCAGAATCTTTTTCACCTCTTCCTGCGTAGAACATTTTAATACTTTTTCCACCAATGCTTTGGTCTCTTTGTACGTTACACTCCTGATTACCTGTTTTACCTGTGGAATAGCCACCGGGCCCATACTGAGCTGATCTAATCCCATGCCTAAAAGAAGCTGCGTATAATGAATATCCCCGGCCATTTCTCCGCACATAGCCACAGGGATACCTATAGAATGCCCGGTGTCAATTATATGTTTAAGCAGCCGCAAGATAGCCGGGTGTGCCGGTTGGTAGAGATGAGCAATTTTTTCATTACCCCTGTCTGCAGCCATTGCATACTGGATAAGATCATTGGTTCCCACAGAAAAGAAAGCAACTTCACCCGCCAGAAAATCAGAAATAATCGCCGCAGAAGGTGTTTCTATCATTACTCCTACTTCTATATCCTGAGAAAAGTCTTTACCCTCTTTTTGCAATATTTCCTTAGCTTCCTGCAAGAAATGATTAGCCTGTCGAAGTTCATTTATAGAGGAAATCATGGGATACATCAGCTTTACGTTTCCCTGCTTTCCTGCTCTGAGAATCGCCTTTAGCTGGGCAAGGAAAATATCCTTCCGGGCTAAACAAAACCTTATTGCTCTCCACCCCATGAAAGGGTTTATTTCCTTGGGTATTTCCAGGGGCGAAGCAAACTTGTCTCCCCCTAAATCCAGGGTACGGATAACCACAGGCTCCGGATAAACTTTACTGGCTACGTAGTGATAAACTTCGAATTGCTCATCCTCGGAAGGAAGCACTTCACGATTTAAAAAAAGAAATTCTGTCCGGAAAAGCCCCACCCCCTCTCCCCCATAACTTGCCAGATTTTCCACTTCTTTGGGGAGTTCTATATTGGCCATGAGTTTAACCCGGTGGCCATCCAGTGTTTCAGCAGGCAAATCTTTAAGGTGCGAAAGCACTTTCTGCAGGTACACCATCCGCCTTTTCTTGCGCGTATAGCTTTTTAATGTTTCACTGGCAGGATTAACAAATACCACCCCTTTATTTCCATCCACAATGATCAGGTCGCCGCTTTTAACCTTCTTGGAAATATCCCCCAATCCTACCACCGCCGGTATGGCCAAGGCCCGAGCCATGATAGCAGTATGGGAAGACCTGCCTCCTACATCCGTAGCAAAAGCCAATACCCTATCCCGGTCAAGAGAAGCCGTCTGGGAAGGAGAAAGGTCGTAGGATATTACTATAGCCTTCTTCTTGAGGTCGGAGAGACTCTCTTCTCCCTTTCCTAATAGATTTTTCAAAACTCTCCGGGCAACATCTTTAAGGTCCAGAGCTCTCCCCCTGAGATATTCATCGGGTATGGAAGAAAAGGAATGCAGGACCTTTTTGACTACTATATCAAAGGATTTTTCCGCATTCCACCTCTCCTTTTCTATTAACTCGACTGTTCCCTCTACCAGGATAGGATCATCCAGAAAAAGGAGATGCGCCGAGAATATCTCTGGATAGGTTCCACCCAGATCCTCGGCAACCCGTTCCTGGATTTTTCTCAACTCCCGCTTTGTACTCAGGATGGCATCAAAGAATTTCTTAACTTCCTGCGGTACTTTTGATTCACTTATGCGATAAGCAGGTACGGAGACAACCTCGCTTTTTAGTACAAAAGCATCTCCAATTGCTACACCCGGTGATACAGGAATTCCTTTAAGTTTCATTTTCTCCTGCTAAAAAGCTCCCCAGTATTTCGATGGCCTTTTCTTCATCTTCGCCATCCACGACAAGTTTTACCAAATCACCCTGTTCTGCAGCAAGCATCATAATCTCCAGGATACTTTTCCCGTTTACCCTCTCCCCGTCTTTTTCCAGGTACACATCTGAATTTAACTTTTGCGAAAGCTTTACAAACTTTGCTGCAGGCCGGGCATGAAGCCCCAGAGGGTTACCAACTCTAATCTCTTTTTCCAGCATTCCTGCCTCAATTCCCATCACCCGGGCAGATCCCGCTTCTACTCATTCATGCACGGATTTATACTTTTCCAGAACAGCCAAATAATCTCATCTTGGCTTTAATTGTCTCCTTGGCAACATCCCTGGCTGGCCCAAGGATTTTTCTTAAATCATACTTGGGGGGCATTGCTTCTTCGCCCAGCTCCAGGGTCTCTTCCATCTCTGCAATGTATTTGTTCCACTTCTCACTCATTAATTCCCTTATGGCTCTCTCAAAAGCCATTCTAATTTGAGTATCTATATTTATCTTTCTTATTCCCAATTTTACAGCCTGCTTCACTATATCCGGCGGTACGCCCGTTCCTCCGTGCATTACCAGGGGAATTCCTACCACATCTTTTACCTCTTTAATTACATCCAGCTCAATTATTGGTCTTCCCCGGTAAGGGCCATGCTTTGTGCCAAAAGCAATGGCCAGAGCATCTACACCGGTTTCTTCCACGAATCTTTTAGCATCTTCAGGCTGGGTAAGCAATGATTTTCTTTCCTCCTGAGTCATAGTATCAGTAACTTCACCCAGCGTGCCCATCTCTCCCTCTACGGAGATATATCTGGATTGTTTTCTCACATATTCTACTACCTTTTTAGTCTCTTCAATATTCTCTTCTATGCTGGTCTTAGTCTTCCCGTCTCCTTTAAGAGAGCCATCCCGCATCACAGAGGTAAATCCTGCCTCCACGCACCTCTTACAGGAAAGAAAACTCCTGCCATGATCTTCATGAATAACTACCGGGACAGTGGCTTTCTTAGCCAGAACATTAACTATCCCCATAAGGTCTTCCAGGGGAGTATAGGTAACTTTACCCGGCTGGCCAATCGTGGTCTCAGTAATCTGCACGATAAGGGGTGCTCTCTCTTCCTCTGCGGCAGAGAATACAGCCTGTGCAGTTTCCATGTTAACCACATTAAATGCCCCTACTGCATATCCTCCTTTTTCTGCATCTTCCAGTATTTCCTTCAATGTTACCAGAGCCATTTTTACCTCCTTCTAATTACTCCTAATAAATAAGTTACTACTAAAATGAGAAATTATAGATCCTGATAAAAGAATCTGCCTTAAGGGAAGCGCCTCCTACTAAAACCCCATCAATCTCATCTTCTCTCATCAGTTCATCCACATTATTCGGCTTGACACTTCCTCCGTACAGGATACTGATTCCCTTTGATAAATTTCCCACTAATTCGCCAAGTACACCTCGAATAAAAGAATGCATATTGCCAGCTATCTCCGGAGTAGCAGTCCTGCCTGTCCCTATAGCCCATACGGGTTCATAGGCCACCACCACCTTTTCTTTTCCTTCCCAATTCTTAAGCCCTCCCCTTAACTGCTTTGCAACCACCTCTTCTGCCTTGTTTTCTTCCCGTTCTTCCAGGTTCTCTCCCACGCAGAGAATGGGAATAAGCCCATTTTTCAATGCCGCATGAAGCTTTTTGTTAATGAATTCATCGCTTTCCCGAAAATATTTTCTTCTCTCCGAATGCCCCAGAATAACGTACTTACAGCCCACTGCCTTCAGCATCAAGGGTGAGATCTCCCCTGTAAAAGCACCTTCTTCCTCATAAAACATATTCTGAGCTCCCAGCTGGATAAAACTTCCCTCTAACACTTTCCCCACACTTTCCAGGGAAGTAAAAGGAGGAAATAGCACCATTTCCACATTTTCCCTCTGCGTTATCCCACCCTTTATTTCCGAAGCGAGAATCTCAGCTTCTCCCCTGGTTTTATACATTTTCCAGTTCCCGGCAATTATAATTTCTCTCATGCCAACTCCTTACTTTCTCTTTCTTTTATTATTTCCAAAACTTCCTCTGGGGTTTTAGCTTTTAAAATTTTTTCCCTAAAATTTCTATCTTTAGAAAACCTGGCTATACGGGCAAGTGCCTTAAGATGCTCTGTTGGACTTCCTTCCGGTCCCAAAAGCAGGAAAAAGATATGCACAGGCTTGCCATCCAGGCTGGCAAAATCTACTCCCTTTTTAGATACAGCTATGGCCAATACAATCTCCTCTATGGAAGAACACTTACCATGCGGAATACCCACCCCATAACCAACACCGGTAGAGCCAAGTTCTTCTCTCTTTTTTAATGTCTTTATTACTTCTTCTTTTTGTGCAGCCGTGATACTTCCTCCCTGCAGTAAAAGCCCTACCAGAAACTCAATGGCCTCATCCTTTCCCTTCACATCCATGTCCACAGATATACATTTTGGATTGATATATTCGGTTAATCTCATTTCATTACTCCTAATTCATGTTTTGCATTTTCCCGGTGATGCTGAGACAACTTCTTCCCTTTAAAACTTTTAAGCTGCCGCATAAGTTTTGATTTTGTCTCATCCACTGCCGCGTAAAAATCTTCTCCTTTCCCGCGTGCATTCAAGAAAGAGCCCTTTACATCCAGATTCATTTCCACATGCCATAAGTATCTCTCCTGTTTTACAATCACCTGGCAGCCCAAAACTTTAGGATAAAGTTTTTCCAGTTTGGTAAGCTTTTTGTAGATATAATCTTCCATTACTGGTGTTAAGTCTACTTTTACACCTGTCAAATTTACATCCATAATTTTCCTCCCTCAAGATAATTTTCTTCGACAACACTGCAAATTGTAAGTTGGAAACTGCAAAGTTCGCATTTTTCAAATCCCGCTACCTGCTCCGCTACTTTCCTGCACTTCTCTGGTGTAGTCTGGTTATACCAGTGGAGCTGGGGGGATTCGAACCCCCGACCTTCTCCACGCCAAGGAGACGCGCTCCCAACTGCGCCACAGCCCCAGAATATACAACTCTATCTCTTCAGCCCTAAACAATCGCCATTCACGCTAACTGCTTATCTTTCACCTAATTTTATACCAAAATCCCCTATTTTATATAGTCTCTTAGGGATTTTATCACCCCATGAGTAGACTTCCATTTTACTTTAATCAGAGTGAAAAATCAAACAGAGGAAATAAGAGCTTGCATGAGCTTTTCGTTCTCCTGAGGGGTACCTATGGTTACTCTTATCCAATCCGGCAAACCATACCCATCCATTGCTCTAACTATTACCCCTTTTTTCAAAAGCTCCTGGAAAACAGTTTTCCCTTTCTTTCCCACATTCACCAGAATAAAATAAAATTAGCTTCGGAAGGGACAAATTCCCATCCCATCTTCTTAAACTCACTGTATAAGTACTCCTTCCCTTCCTTTACCATCTCCCTGCTCTTTCTTATATGTTCCTCATCATCCAGAGCAAAGAGCGCTGCTATTTGGGCCAGGGAATTGGTATTGAAGGGCTGACGTACCCTGTTCAGGGCACTTACCACCTCCTTTCCCGCCATACAGTAACCAATTCTCAACCCAGCTAAACCGTAAATTTTAGAGAAAGTCCTTAACACAATCACCGGGGCACCTTTCTGTATTCTCCTTACATTATCAGGATAATCTTCCCGTTCAATGTATTCATAGTAAGCTTCATCAAATACTACCAGGATACGAGGAGGAACCCGGCGAAGAAATTCTGATACTTCTTTTTCTGTAACCATGGTCCCGGTGGGATTATTGGGATTGGCAATAAAAATTAACTTGGCAGTAATTCTTTCCAGCATCGTTTCCAGGTCAAAGGTGAAATCTTTTAGAGGAACAGAAATACATTCACCACCCATGGCTTTACAGGCTATCTTGTAGATTACAAATGCGGGATCGCCGGTGATAATTTCCTCTCCAGGATTCAAAAAGGTCTCTACTATCATACGGATTATTTCATCAGAACCGTTTCCCAGGAGGATTTCAGATATATTCAGTCCGTATTTCCGGGCAAGCTTCTTCCTCAGGTAGTAGCCTCCTCCCTCTGGATAGAGGTGAATATTTGCTAAGGAATTCTCCAAAGCTTTCACGGCAAGAGGTGAAGGCCCCAGGGCATTTTCGTTAGAAGCAAGTTTTATAACTTCCTCTAATCCCAATTCTCTCTTTACCTCTTCCAGCGGTTTTCCCGGTTCATAAATAAGAAGGTTTCTAACTTCCTTCCTGACTAGCTCTTCTATCATTCTCTTTCTCGCCTGGGGTACGATCCCAGGACCTTAAAGAAGGTAACCCGAGATTTTAATTCTTTAAGGGCATCTTTAATTTTTTTATCTTCTCTGTGTCCCTCCAAATCCACAAAAAAGTAATACTCCCATGCTTTTCTGCGGGAAGGACGCGACTCTATCTTACTCATATTGATGCCAAATTTCCAGAAGGCCTCCAAGGTATGAAATAAAGCTCCCACCTCGTCTCTTACCGCAAACATCAATGAAGTTTTATCCTTACCCGTCTGGGGACATTCTTCCCTGCTAATTACCAAAAAACGGGTAAAGTTGAATGCTTTATCCTCAATGCCCCTGGCCACTACTGGAACACCGTAAATCTCACTGGCCAAATGGCTGGCTATGGCAGCAGATTCTGGTTCGGAGAGAGCCTTTTCTACCGCACCTGCCGTAGAATATACAGCTTTTATCTCAGCACCGGGAAGATTCTCTTCTAACCAGCCACGGCATTGCGCCAAAGCCTGGGGATGAGAATATACCCTCTTGATGTGCTCGAGAGAGCTAAAAGAAAGCAGGCTATGCACAATCCTGAGAATAACTTCATCACAGATAAGAAGTTCTGATTCCATAAACATGTCCAGGGTATGAGTTTCCACTCCTTCCGTAGAATTTTCTATGGGAACCACGCCAAATTCTGCCCTTTCCCCCTCTACTTCCCGAAATACAGCATCTATACTCCTTACCGCAATATACTCTGCCGCAGAGCCAAATCTTTGAATAGCCGCCTGGTGGGTAAAAGTAGCCTGGGGGCCCAGATAGGCCACACTTAAAGGTTTCTGTAAATTCCTGCTTATAGATAAGATTTCCCGGTATATACTTCTTAGTTGTTTATCGTCTAGAGGTCCCTTGTTTTTCTTAACTATTTTGTCCACTACTTCCTCTTCTCTCCTGGGGTCAAAAATAGGTAAATTTTTCTCTTTTTTAATCTTTCCTATCTCTTTAGAGAGAGAAGCCCTTTTGTTCAAAAGGAGAAGAATCTCTTCGTCCACTTTATCTACTAACTTTCTCAAGTCTTCCAGTTTCATTCTGCCTCCATACATAATTCTTCCACGCGGGGAAGCTCTTCCAATGATTTCAAGCCAAAGTAGTGCAAAAATTCCTCTGTGGTACCATAGAGAAGCGGATGCCCTACCCCATTTTTCTTCCCCACTACCCTGATAAGTTTTCTCTGCAGGAGATTATGAAGGATAGCCCTCACCTCAACCCCTCTTATTTCCTGAATCTCTCCATGGGTAACAGGCTGGCGGTAAGCTATAATCGCCAGCGTTTCCAAGGCAGGGCGGGAAAGCCGTCTCTTTTTATTCTTCTTAAGTTTGCTTATGAAAGAAGCAAATTCCGGGCGCGTAAACACTTTATACCCGCCTGCTACTTCCCGAATAATTACTCCTCTTCCATTTTCCTGGTAATCTTCCATAAGTTCCAATAGGGGAGCTTTAATCTCTTTACGAGGAACCTCCAATATCTCTGCCATTTTCCTCAGGGTAAGGGGAGAAGAGGAAGAAAAAAGCAGAGCCTCTATAACCCCTTTCAAATTTACTTCATTCATGTACTGCGCCCGGGACAACCTCTAATTTTTTTACCAATATTTCGCCAAAGGGTACCCTCTGGTAAACTTTTACTATCCTTCTTTTTACCAGTTCCAGAAGGGCAAGAAAAGTTACCACCATCTCTAACTTACTCTCCGCCTTAAGAAAGAGAGAAAAGAACTTCACCTTTTTCTTATTTTCCAGGTATTGAAGCATCAACTCTATCTTGTCTTCCACTGTATGGCTCTCTCCCACCACCTCCATTACTTCCTCCCGGGAAAGAGACTGCAGTATGCGGGAAAAAGCTTCCATCAATTCTACAATCCCTACTTCCAGTGTTTCCTCTTCTTTTTCTTCTCCCTCCCAGAAACCAGCAGAAAAATAATCCTTTTCTTCTTCCTCTTTGATTCTCAAAACTTCAGCAAGTTTAACAATCTTGCCATATTCTTTTTCTCTTTCTTCCCAGAAACCAGGGGATTCCTCTTCTTCCACCACGGGGAAGGAAAGGGGGAGAAGAAGAGAAGATTTCCAGAGTAAAAGAGAAGAAAATGTGCAAACATCCCTTCCTTCTTTATTAAGGTTTACTTCGGCAAGATTTAGAAGGTATTCCCGGTACTGCGAAAGGTAAGGGAAAAGGGAAAGCTGAAGTATATCTATATCCCCTTCTTTTGCTTTCTCCCAGAATTCTCCTACGCTTCCAGAAAAACTCCCGCAATTAATTTTAAACAAGCTAACCCTCACAGAATCCGGGTAAACTCTAAGCCTTATTTACCTGCTTCTTAATTCGTTACTACCCCCCCAATTGGGAAATAGCATTTAACAGAGTAAGTAGAAAATTGGGCAGTGCATTACCTTTCCAGGTAAAATAAAGGCTTCCCACAGAGAGAAGTAAAATAACCAATGAAACAATCAATAGAATCCCGTTCAATTTACCTATATTAGGAGCACCAGCCTTACTCTTTGTAGGCTCCTTCAGGAACCCGGGTTTCTCTGTAGGTGGCGGCGTCTGCTGTTTGACTTTCAATTTTGGCGCTTTTTTGGGAGGCTCAATAACCCTGGTCGATCCCACATCCTCGGCTTGTGGAGTTGGCGGTGCTGATTCTACGGGAGGAGGTGTTCCTACGGGAGGGGTAGTAACCGGCGGAGGAGGAGCTGCAGAAAGCGAGACTTTTATATTCTCCACTTCCGTAGCCTTGAACTTCCTCTGTCCTTCCTGGTAAGAAGGAAGGATTTTACCTGATTTTATAAACTCTTCCAACTGAGCCTTGTTAATCTTTAATTCCTTAAGAACTTCCTCTTCGGTTAAGAAATTTTCTCCTACCATTATTCACCTCCTTCCTTCTCTGAAACCCACCGGGTAATTTTTAATACATCATTCCTGGAGAGAGATTCTCCCAGGTTTTCATAATCAGTCTTTGCCACCACCAGTGTTGAATACACTTCCCTAACTGTTATTTTGCCAATCACCTTGTCCTTGCGGAAAGCATAAAGCGTGGTACCCGGAGTAATGGGAACACTACCGGTAAATTTTACTGCTATTATTCCCGGGGATCTAAAGTCCAGGACAGTACCTGTAGCTTTCTTTACTATCTCCGGAACAAGCTTAGTTCCACTCTTGCCCTGCTCTATCTCTCCTGTATATTGGGCAAGTTGTTTCTTTAAAGTATTCACCTGTTTTTCTGCCTTCTTGGCGGCATCTTCCCAGCGGGACCTTTCTTCTTCCAGGCGAGCTAATTGCTGGTTAACATCCTGTACCTTTCCCTGCAGAGAGTATACCTGTGATTGAAGCGAACTCTTCTCTCTGTTTAAGGCAGCTATTCTGCTGTTCAGGTCCCTGACTTTCCTCTTCTCATTGTTGAGATCCGAGACCAGACGATCCCTTTCCCTGCGCAGCGAGGCAAGATCCCTCTCCAGCTTATCATTAGCCTGCGTAAGGGAATCTACCTGAGCAATCAATTTATCCCTCTCATCTTCCAGAGACTTCACCTGGAGAGTCAAATTTTTGACTTTCTCTCTTTTTGCAATAAGCTCGGTGATAATCTTTGAGCTGAAGTAGAGCACCCCAAGAGTGGAGAGGAAAATCAGAATAGTAATAACTTTTAACCCTTTACCCATTTCTCTCCTCCTTATTTAATCTTTTTCTTGTTTCCTCAAAAATGGGCTCTGCGAAAGAAGTCTCCCAGGTTCTTTCTGCGAAACTTCTTCTCTCCACACTTCTAAGGAAACCTTCAAACTCCTCAAAATATGACCCATAAATATGAAAACTGTCACATATATCCACGTATCTTCCTACTTCTATCATTTCTCCCATTCTGCGGGAAAGTTCTTCCGCTATCTTTTTCTGCAAAACAGTGAGGGCAAATATATTCATAAAAGCTGCCTTATACCCATCCCTGGACCTCCAGTGGGTATTCAACATAAGTTTTTTTTTGCCTTCCTCTTCATAAATCCTGAACCAGCACCTCTGGAGACAGGGAGGATCATCGCTATCTGGATCAAGGGCAGGATTCCAGGTAATAGCCTGCGCTCGGCGCGTATAAGGAACAGAAACCAGTTTTTCCATTGCTTTTTCCACCTGGTTAATTACCTCATCGCCGGCAGGATAGGCAAATAATCTCTGATGATATGTATAACTCCATTTCCCTTCCTCAGGAGCAATCCAACTATCATGAATCCCCTCAACCACTTCCTGTGTATATACTTCCAGATCTTCCAGCCCACCCGGGAAAGCACGATGAATGCGGGGCTCCGCAAAAGGTTCGTTTATTACCATAACTACTGTTGCATCCCGGGAAGGAGGGTCCTGCTCTCTATCATATTCGGTACGAAAAGGTACCCCATTCCACCAGGTCTCCAGCAAAGCCTTCTCCCAGACTTCAGGAAGTGTTTTCCCTTCAGATAAAATTACCGGTATTTTTTTCATTACATCTTGTATTTTCCCAGCTCTTCCAGGTCGAGCGATTCCAGAAGAGTTTTAATATCTTCACTTCTTGATGGTTCAACTTCTTCCTTTTGTAACTTGGTGATAACTTCTTCATTAATATATATTGGCGATTGGGTTCTCAGGGCTAAGGCAATAGCATCACTCGGGCGGGAATCTATCTCCATTGTTTTTCTTCCTAACTTGATCAAAATCTTAGCATAAAAAACATTATCTTTTAAATCATTTATGACTATGCGGGAAACTTTACCATTGAAACTCTCTATAATAGTCCTTAACAGATCGTGCGTAAGAGGACGCGGAGTTTGAACCCCTTCCAGTTTAATAGCAATGGCACTTGCCTCAAAAATTCCTATCCATATGGGAAGTGTTTTCTCGTTCTTCTGGTCCTTGAGAATGATAATAGGCACATTGGTAACCGGGTCCAGAGTTACACCTACCACCCGCATCTTAATCATTTGCTTCCCTCCTGCTAAAATACTCTTTTATACGGTACTCCTCTTCCAGCCAGGACCCTAAATCAACCAACTTACAACGCGCAGAACAAAACGGGAAATAAGGCGGCAAAGGATCCCCTTCCTGCCAGGTGATTTCCTTTTTGCAATAAGAACATCTTACTTTCTTACAAATCTTATCGCTACCCTGGTTACCTTTTACCTTAGTTCCAGGCATCTTCTTCCCCCACTTTTACCTTCCATTGCGAAACATCAATAAAATATTTCCAGGAAGGATGAGCAAATTCTACTACTTCATCTTGATGAATCGATAGGCGAAGAGGAGCACGAGGCTTCTTGAGAAGCTTCATACCAGCTTCTTTTAAAGTCTTTCCTCCTTTTTTCAGGTTGCACCAGAGACAGGAACAGACCACATTTTCCCAGGTAGTTTTTCCCCCTCTATAGCGAGGTATAATATGGTCAATATTCAAGAATTCAGGAGAAAACTTTTTCCCACAGTATTGACAGGTATAGTTATCCCTTTTATACACATTCTTGCGCGTGAGTCTCACGGTCAGCGAGGGATACCCCGCATAGTGAGAAAGGATTATAACGCGGGGGATCCTCAAAATCCACCGTACTGTGGCAACTGTATCTTCTCCATCAAGATTACGCAGAGAATAATCCACCCACTCTTCAAAACCGAGGGTTTTAAAGCCTTCTCCATTATTTATTACTGCCTTGGCTGCTCCTACAAATAAGAGGCAAAAAGCCCTTCGTGCCGTAGAAATATTTACTACTTGCCAGTAACGGTTTAATACTAAGACTCTGCTTGCCAACTTGCCCATGTTAGTAGAGATTTTACCAAGAAACCAGAGTATTATCAACTTACCGATTTCCATGCTAAAATCTTTTAATGAAATTACCCACGCTTAAATTTAAAGAAATAAAAGAACTCAAAAAGAAAGGGAAAAGATGGAGAGGTGAGTATATAGAAATTATCTGGCAGATAGAAGAACCCTCTTCTCTCAAAGTAGTAATTACTGCCTTTAAATCCTGTGGTAATGCCGTAAAAAGAAATCTCATAAGAAGAATCATACGAAACTGGGTAAGAGAACACTGTTCCGAGTTGCCCGCCGGAATACATCTCTTATTCAGGGGGTATAAAAAAGTGCCCGCACATTCCTGGCAAGAAGCAAAATATCTCATCGAGAGAGATCTAATTAAATGGCTCTTTTCCCTGCGGCAGAAAAAGGAGTAAAATAAAGAAAGTGGGAGATTACCAGGAGTTTTTAAGGAAACTCAGGGCAGTAGAAAAGTTCTTACGCCGGGAGAGAGCAAAAGATTTTTTTCTCTGCACCTATTTCTTATCTCTTCTTGTATTCGTGCTCCTTTTTTTCATTGGCAGATTATTTAAATTTCCCCTTCCCTTTATATTGTCGCTTATTATTATCTTTTCCTTTGGTATAACATTATCCCTTTTTGTCTTATTTTATCCCAGAAATAAACTGGATAAAGTTGCCTTTCTGATAGATCAGGTTGAAGGCCAAAAAGATAAAGTGATAAATGCTCTTCAGCTGGGAAAGGAGAAAGGAATCCTCTTTCAGCGGTTAATAGTCAAGGAGGGGATTAAAACACTGTCTTCCTTCTCCCCCCAGAAACTTGTGAATACTTTTCGGCGAAGATTTCTTATCCGCACTAATATATCCATGAGCATCCTGACCGGGGTAATTTTTCTTTTCTTTTCCCCCTTGAATAATATTCCTGCCCCTGTTTCTTACAAATTGGAGATTACTCCGGGAAATGTGAAAATTGAAAAAGGCAAAGATTTATTGATAGAAGCAATCCCCCAAAAAGAGATACCGCCCTTTGTAAAGATAAAGACCGGAGAAGCAGAAAACTTCATGGAATTTTCTGATTCCCATTTTTCTTACCTCTTCAAAAACTTAGAGAAACCCTTTAAATACCAGGTAAGCACCCTGAGATTCAAATCTCCTTTTTACCGGGTAGAAATAACCGAACCTCTTAAAATATGGCAAATCAAAGCTAATATTTCCCCCCCTTCTTATACTGGGGTAAAGAGTTTTAAGTTGGAAGGGTGGGAAGAAAAGGAAGTACCGGAAGGCTCCCAGGTAGAATTTGAAGTTAGCGTAAACCAGAAGATTTTAAAAGCCTGGATAGAAGGAAATAAACAACCTCTTACTGTAAAAGGAAGAACCATAGAAGGTAAAGTAATAATAGGGAAAGAACCCATCAGGGTGAAAATTGAAAAGGCAAGAAAAGAATTCACTTCTTTTACCCTCCCCTGGAAAGGCAGGAGCGATTCCCCACCTTCTATAGAGATAATAATAAAACCGGGAAAAGACATGGAAGGGGCAGACAAAACCCTTGAAATTACTACCCTGCTACGCGACGAGTATGGATTGGAAGAGGCACAATTAAAGGCCAAAAAAGAGGGAAAAGAAATCATCGTGCAATCCCTTCCCCTATCCGGGGAGAAGGAGAAAAGCATTACCTGGGAATGGAATATTGAAAAACTACAATTAAACGAGGGAGATGAAATTGAATACTGGGTAGCAGCCAGGGACAACCAACCCCCGGAAGGGCAATGGGCAAAGAGCTCTTCCTATCACTATTTATGGAAAAAAGCCGAGCAGAAGGAAAACGAAGAAGCCCTGCTCACCTTAAAGGAAATCCTCCAGCAGGAAGAAGCAATTTACAAAGACACATTGACGGCTCAAAATTCCCTGCAAGGCAAAGGACTGGAATTAAGGCAGGAAAAGCTAAGGAAGCAAACCCTGCAACTATCTGAAACAGAAAATATCTTCTATCCTTTCCCGGTGAGAAGAACCTTGAAACAACTGGCTGAGCAGGAAATGTCTGAGGCTGTGCAATTACTTTCGTTTAGAAATTGGGAAGAGGCTCTGGAAAAAGAGGAAAGAATCATAGGAATACTTAAAACTTTACTCCAGCAAGGCGAGTGGTCAATAGAGAAAAAAGAAGCAACCATCCAGAAACTGGCAGAATTGGCTGAACAACTTTCTCAGATAGAAGAGAAAGGGAACGAAATTGTATCAGAGATGAAAAAGGAATCTACAGACCTATCCTCTATAGAATTAAAACACTCGGAATGGCAGAAGATGATAAAAGATTTGCGAAACGAGGTAAATAAACTACCGCCGATAATCATACCTAACAGCACCGTTGCCGAACAGGTAAACGAAATTTACAGTGATATACAGATGGCAGAGGAATTACTCAGCCAAAAAGTAGTAGAAATGGCGGTTACTCGCGACCAGATTGGGCTGGACCTGGCAGAAAAACTCTCCCAGGACCTGGAAATGTGGCTGCCTGACACGCCGGACAGACTGCGCTGGGAACTGGAACAGCCGGAGGAAATACCGGATGTTCCCATGGCAGAGTTACCGGATGAGCTGGAGGATTTGATTGGAGAGCTCCTGGAAAGTGAAGAAAACCTTCTCTCCGAGGCAGAAGATTTTACCTCCTCCTGGGCAGATTCCCTCTCTTCTGCCGGCTGGGCAGTGATGGATGGCCCCATCTCAAACTTCAGTGCAAAGGGAAAAACAGGAAATGTGCTCCCCAACATCAATGAAATTACCGGAAGAAGCGGCGAGGGAAGAACAGGTCCCACCTCGGGAGAAATGGTGCAGAGCGAGATGAGAGGATTAGGGGGAAGGAAAACACCTCTTCGCTATACTCCTGACCAGATAATGGAAGGAGCCATCAAAGAACAAAAGGAAACTCCCGCTGGAGGAGGAACCACTCTGGGCGGGAAACTGGCCGGGAAAGGCGGAGGCGGACTTCCCGGGGAAGCTCCCTATGACTACGTAGAAGGATTGAGAAAACTGGAACAGGAGAGCCTGGAAATCATGGGCATGGCTAAAAAGGTTAAATGGAACCTCTCCTCTCTAGGATACCCGGTAGGAAAAATTGATGAAAGCCTAAAGAGGATGGAAGAAGCCAATGCCCTCTTTAAAGAAAAAAACATGAGTGGTTTCTTAAGGAAACACCGCGAGGTAATATTTGACCTTTCCCGGGCTAAAAAAGAAGTACAGGGAGAAATTGAGTGGAGAAAGACCATTCCTTCCTCCCTGCCTATGGACTATCGAATCCCCCTCCTGCAAAGCCTCAAGGAAGAATTCCCTCCCGAATATGCAGAATACCTTAAAGACTACTTCAAGAGAATCGTGGAAGAAGAGAAATGAGACCAAAATTAACATTGACTTTAATTTTAGTCCAGACTATACTTCACCTGTGTATGTAAAATGTAAGATAGTATCCCTGCATGGGTAAGGTTTTGGTCTGGCAGCAAGAGATAATTCTTTTATTAAACCTTCCTGCTTTGCTCTCTGAGTAAATGGTACAAGATAGAGAAAAAACTCATTCCGGTTTGGAGAGACCCATAGCATATCTACATGCTTTGTGGAAATTTGCCAGCTTATTTCTTGTTCTGTTCTTGGCCCCTCCCCTATCTGCCCAGGATAACTGGTGGAATAAAAATTGGGAATGTAGAAGAAAAGTAGAAATCCCTTCTCTTTTAGGTAAACGGGAGTACTATACCCGCACTGCTGCGGTATATTTTCCCAACGGCGGAAAAGTGAAGAAAAAAGGGGAAGATATACGGATAATAGATGAGAAGGGAAAAGAGATACCTTCTCAGGTAATCTACTCTGTCCCCTATCGCTATTCCCTGGTAGCTTTTCCCCTGCAGGGCAATTCCTCTACTTACTACATCTACTACGGGAATCCCCACGCATCTGCACCCGGATACTCCTGGGAACTCAAGGCCGGACTTACCCTGGAAACCAGGAGGAAACCACCCGGGCGAGCCGACAACTGGAAAGAGATGGAACGGTTAATCTCTCGCAGCAAGGTTGTTTACGGGAAAGGATTCCGGGCACAAATTTTTGACGGTTATAATCCTTACGGTCCCTCGGACAACTATCTCAGTATTTACAGAGGGTTCTTTTATGCTCCCGTCAATGGGAAATACGGCTTTGCCACTGTCTCAGACGATGCCTCCTTCCTCTTCGTAGACAGCAAGCTGGTAGCCCAATGGCCCGGGTTCCATAGAGCAGGCAGAGGGAGACGAGCAGAACATCGGGGAGAAATTTATCTTAAAGCAGGGGTACATACGATTGAATACTACCACATGGAAGGAAGAGGTTCACAGGCCTGCGTGGCCGCCTGGCGAAAACCAGGGGATAGGAAATACGAAGTAATTGACAAAAGCTATTTCCTTCCGGTAACCATAGGAATCTTGCGAGGATACGAAAAGAGAGACAACCCCTACCCGGCAGATTTTTACTATACACTGATGGATAACCTGTACCAGGAAAAGGAAATTCTTACCCGGGTGAAGTTTTCTTCCCCTTCTTCTGGTTTTTTAGAATGGGAACTGGACGATGGGATGAAAATGCGGAGAGTAAAAGAATTTACCCATGTTTATCTGGCCTTCAAAAACTACCGGGTGAAATTAAAAAGGAAAGTGGATGTGGTGCAATTAAAAGAGGGAAGAAAGTTGTTCGGATATATTGTTTCCTCTTCTCCGGGAAAAGTTGTATTAAGGTTAGAAGGGGGAACAGTAGATATCAAAAGAAGCGATATAGTAAATAAAAAGTTTTCAGGACAGCATGGAAAGGGAAATAGTGCTCAGGGAACCGCTCCCCGGGAATGAAAAAACCGATACGGGAAATTACCTCAAGATAATTTCTCTCTATCCCCTTTCGGCTCTCTCCGAGAAACAGCTCCTGGTACTTTTGACTCTTTATGAAAGTTTAAAAAAAGAGACCGAAGAAGCAAAGGTTATCTATTTCCTGGCAAAGAAGAGCAAGGGAAGTAAACGCTGGGAATACCTCCTCACCCTGGGAAACTTCTACCAGAAGCAGGGAGATAAGACAAAAGC
>JAADFP010000004.1 GCA_013152825.1 Caldisericota bacterium
CAATTTCGCCTACTTCTATAGAAACATCTGCTCTTCTTTCTACTCTTTCTATTCTTCCGTCTCTTATCCAGAAAATGCGGTCAGAGACGTCAATCATTTTCAGGTCGTGGGTAGCAGAAATAATGGTAACCTGTTTTTCCCTGTTCAAAGTTTTTAAAAGGCTTATAATCTCTTTCCCTGTCTTAAGGTCCAGGTTTCCCGTGGGTTCATCTGCCAGGACAATTGCTGGGTCATTTGCCAGTGCTCTGGCTACGGCTACTCTTTGCTGCTGTCCTCCAGACAACTCAAAGGGTTTATGGTGTACTCTGGTTCCCAGGCCTACCCTTTCCAGCAGTTCTACTCCTTTGTCTCGTGCGTCATCAAGACTCATCCCTGCAAATATCATGGGAAGAGTGACATTTTCCAGGGCTGTCATCACGGGGATAAGGTTGAAAGTCTGAAAGATATAACCTATTTTTCTGCACCTTAACCAGGCTAACTCGTAGGCATCCAGCTGGGACACGTCTACTTCGTCTATGTAAACTCTTCCTTCCGTGGGCTTATCAAGTCCTCCAATCATGTTGAACAGGGTGCTTTTACCCGAACCCGAAGGTCCCATTATCGATATATATTCTCCCCTTCTTACTTCCATATCAATACCCCTGAGTGCCTCGACGACTACTTTACCCAGGTAATAGATTCTTTTTACTCCTCTTGTTCTTACTACCATATCTTCTGGCATTTCTTAACCTCCCTCTGTCGCTCCTACTTAATTTCAAAAATAAATATAATTCCCTGACCTTTATTCTTCTCTTCTCATAGCTTCTGCCGGTACCATACGAGCGGCCCTATAAGCAGGATAGATTGCTCCCAGTGTAGTCAAAACCATCCCTACTACCAGGGAAAAAAGCATATACTGGAATAACTCAAGAAATGGAAACACCCTGAAGACTTCGCCTCCATAGTTTATTGCACTTACCAGAGTTACTCCTACGGTTCCTATGATGATGCCAGTTATCGAGCCTACTACTCCCTGGAAAAGGGACTCCAAAAGAAATAATCTGACCACAAAACTGTCCAGCGCGCCCAGGCATTTCATGGTGCCAATTTCTCTGTACCTTTCAGTGACAGACATAAGCATGGAATTTGTTATGCCTACCACACAAACTAATAGCGAGAGCGAAATTAACCACCTCATGCGGGCCTGGGTGTTTTCATCCACTGTTATTTTTGCCGCTATGGCAGGCGACCCACGGGAAATTAGAGCATTCTGGATAGATGCCTGAGCTAAAATTGACATCAAAAAAGCTATAGTTAGCAGGATTCCCATAATGGTGATAAATGATCTTCCCAGTCTTATGCGCATAGAGTTAAAACTTATTCGTACAGAAACGGAAAAGGGAAGAACAATTTGCCTACCCACTTTTTCCTGATTCATATTTTCCTCCCCGTAATATTAAGCCCTATAAGGTGTTTGGACATTAACTTCCTGAGATATTCCAGCGTAGAGACCTCTGCCTCCTTTCTGCTAAGATTATAACGTTCTTGAATAGATTTGACAATATCTTGCACAGAATTTTTCCCGTTGCACATCTTCCAGACCTCCGAGCCCAGTAAATCCAGGTGAATATTTTTCTGCTCCGGAAACCCAAACAGGAATCGCCATAACCTGGAAGGTTTGCTTTTTTTCATGGGAACATGCAGATTCAGTTCTTCGCCGTTATCTTCCCAGGTAATCAGCGTGTTCCTGAGAGGCTTTGCGTTAAGCAGTGTTTTTCTATCAATCGGTAGTTTTTTCATTTTGTCTCGTGACAATATATTTTAAGCAAATCAGAAGCATTATTCCCAGTTACCAGGAAAATCCTCTGGGAAATGGGGCAGTACCAGGAAATACCATTCTCCCAGGTGCGGGAGAATGCCTTTTTTTTGTAGCGGAAAAAAAAGTAAGCATGATTATTTCTTTCTTCCTGTTTCTCTTCGATGATTTTTCCTCCTATTCTCTCCTTTGTCCAGGCAGAGAGAGGTTGTTGCCTGAGTATTATATTCCCCAGAGCTATCTGGGATAGGGTAATCTCGCCCTTTCCTTTTTCATCCTGGAAGGTGAAGGTAATGTCTCCTGCTTTAAGAGAGGAACTTATTCTTTTTAGGTTTTCCGGTGCAGAGAAGATTAACTTGTAAATTGCCCAGATTTCTCGCCCTTTTTCAGCGTGTTCTGAGAAAGAGTTTAATATGCAGAGAAAGATTTCCTTGCTGTGTTTCTTTTCCGGGAAATATACTCTCAAAAATACCACCCTCCCGCACTTTTTACAGTAAGAAACTGTTGAATAACCCTCCTCGTGGTTTTTCCAGTGGAGAATGGCCCCACTTTTACCTTTGAAAAAGTTGGTTTTAATTTTTACGATATTACATTTAATGTTTTTGCCTTTTTTAATTATTTCTTGCCTGTATTTTTCTATTAATTTTTCCATGGAAAAAGTGGATTTGGGATATTCCCACTCTACTTCTACCCTGATACTATACCCATCATCCAGAGAGAAAGTTCCCTTCTCCCGATTTCCATCTACCGAGGAAAGCTCCCAATCTTCGGGCACTGACAGATTAATGCCTTCCCATCCGGTAAGTTTCCAGTTCATGAGAGGGATTTTTTCAATATTTTTCTGATTTTGCAGGCTAAGACTAATGAGTTTAGGGCTTCTTCCCCCCTGACCAGGGGCTGGGTGTTGTTTGTTATCGCTTTAGTAAAATCCAGCAGTTCTGCTTTTAAAGGATCGGGATTCCGAAATGTTTTGGTATACTTAAGTATCTTTTCCTTCTCTTTTCGGTAAATTTTCATTTCTCCGTCCGGGAAACTGAGAGAGAAGTAACCACCCTGCTCAAAAATCCTGAGTTTTCTAAGTCTTTCTTCCGAGACGCGGGAAGCTGTAATATTTGCTACACATCCCGAGGCAAAAGTAATTCTGACGTTTGCAATATCTTCGTGAGAGGATATCACCCGTGCACCCAGTGCCTGAATTTTTTTTATAGGCTCTTTAAGAAGGGCAACTATTAAATCCAGGTCATGGATCATTAAGTCCATTATTACCCCGGTATCTGTGCCCCGATATGGAAAGGGACCCAGCCTGTGCACTTCTATGAAGCGGGGGGAGGATATGTTTTTCTTGAGAAACTGGATGCCTGGATGGAAACGTTCAATCATGCCAATGCCTATAATGACTTTTTTATCTCTGGATAATTCAATAAGCCTTTTTGCCTGCCATACCTGCAAAGTAAAAGGTTTTTCTATAAGTATAGGCAGGGAAGAGGAGAGGAAGAATTTGGCTATGGCATAATGAGAGGAAGCAGGAGTAGCTATGATAATTCCCTGTGATACTCGCCGTAGTTCTTCCAATGATTTAAGCGCGGGTGCTTCTACGCTTTTCCCCAGCTCTTCTGCTTTCTCAGGTGATATATCCACTATACCGCTTATCTTTATCCCTATTTCTTTTAATTTGCGGGCATGCTTTTGACCCTGTGCACCAGCTCCTACGATTCCTATTTTTAACATTTTATATCCTAACTAATAAAGCTTTGAGTTACCAGTCTCCCCTGTTACCCTGCTAAGCTTAAAACTAACTACCCATTTCTGATTTATATAGTCCAATGTCTACAATCTTACTTGCCTGCCTGCTTCCAGCCAGTACGTCATCTAAAATCTTAGCTAACTTTTTCTCACCCATCCGCTTATGCTTATGTTTAGCGAATTTGCCATATCCAGGAATTTTTCTTTTTCCATGATTATGGTTTTACCTGCTCCTACTACCAAAGCCTTTATCCCTACTTTATACATTACCTGCAGAGTCTTTATTCCTATAGCAGGGGGATCCCAGCGAAGGTCCTCGGCTGGCCGTGGTACTTTTGCTATGCCACCCTTTTTTCCCCACTTTCCGCCCCTGAGTATTGTCTCATCTGTGCCTTCTACAGCTTCTACCGCCGTGATCGCGCCATTCCTGGCTACCACGGTATGTCCTATTCCCAGGGAGGAAAGTGTTTTACCCACTTCCCATGCTATACGCAGGTCTTTTTCTTCTTCCCTGTCCGGTTTTCTCCGGGTAAGTGTTCCTTTTTCTGCCAGCCAGGAGGCAAGAAATTCCCTGGGATCCGGGAAAACAAATCCTTCCTTGAGGAGTAATTCTTCCAGACCACCGAGGAGGGTCTTATCATGGAAATTTTCCAGGGAACCCAAAATGTTCCGGGATAATTTGTCCCACGCGTTGTAGCCCATTATTTCCCGCTTGTCTATTTTGCCGGCAAGAAGTAAATTCTGGGCGTTTTCTTTTTTCAGTAGCTTGATTAACTTTCCAAGTTCGCCCAGTCTAACCCAGTAATGGGGGGAGAATGAGGGAGGAGATTCAATAATTCCTATGGTTACAAGCTCTTTCCCTGTTTCCTCAATTTTATCCTTAAGGTAATGCGAAATGATGCCTTTCCCTGCTATGAGTGCCCACTTGCTCATCGGTGAAAACCCCTTTTGGAAGTCTTAATGAAATCTATCAGCTCTTGTATTTCTTTTATGTTTCCTGCTTCTTTTTCCAGTAACTCCAGTGCTTCTTTGAGAGTTTGTGAAGAACGAAAGAGTATCCGATAAGCTTTCTTGAGAGCTTTTATGGTTTCTTCGGTGAACCCTTTTCGTTTTAGCCCTACACTGTTTAATCCGTATATTTTTAGCGGATGTCCATCAGCTTTGAGATAAGGGCATACATCCATGGAAACCTTGGAGCAGGCTCCAATAATTGCAAAATCACCAATTCTGCAGAATTGATGTATTCCCACTAAACCTCCAATTACTGCGTGGTCTCTTATTTCCACGTGTCCGGCCAGGGATGCGCAGTTGGCCATAACCACGTGGTTTCTTACTATGCAATTGTGTGCTATATGTGAATAAGCCATCAAGTAGTTGTGGTTGCCTACACGGGTTACTTTTTCCCTGCCAGAAGCACGGTGGATAGTGGAAAACTCTCTAATGATATTCTCGTCCCCGATTTCCACAAAAGTTTTCTCACCCTGATAAAAGAGATCTTGAGGAGGGGTTCCTATGACCACAAAGGGGAATATTTGGTTATTTTTACCTATGCGGGTCCATTTTTCTATATGTGTATGATGCTGGATTACTGTTCCTTCTCCAATGGATACCTCTTCCCCTATATTAACGTAAGCTTCTATTTCTACCCCTTCCTCAATAATTGCAGAGGGATGGATAGTAGCCGTAGGGTGGATAATTTTAGCCATGCTGCTTGTCTGCTAAGGAGAAGAGAAATTCTCCTTCTACTACCAGGTTTCCTTTTACAGAAGCCTGAGCTCTGACTTTCCCACTGCGGGATTTCACTTTTGTGATTTCTGCTTCGATAAGCAGTTGGTCACCAGGTTTTACTATGTTTTACTATTTTGCGAAATTTTGCCTTCTCAATCCCGGCAAAGTAGGCTATTTTTCCCTTGTTTTCTGTACGGGAAAGCAATAAAACTCCCGCTACCTGAGCCATTGCCTCCAGCATGATTACTCCCGGCATAATCGGATACCCGGGGAAGTGTCCCTGAAAAAAAGCCTCATTAAAAGAGAGGTTTTTAATTCCTACCACATGTTTCTCCCCTTTGGCAATAATTTTGTCCACAAAGAGAAAAGGATAGCGATGGGGAAGTATCTCCATAATTTCTTCCACGCCCATCTCTTTTTCCATATTTTCCCCCTTCTTTATCTGTTGAGCCATTTTTATATTTAGAGAATGTCCTGTTTTTACTGCCTTCACGAAGACGTTCCTGAGTGTTTTCCCGGAAAGGAACAAATCCCCCCACAGGTCTAAGATTTTATGCCTTAAAAATTCGTCAGGGAACCTCAAAGAAGGAGATATTACTTTTTCTTTGTCAAGTAATATTGTGTTGTCCAGGTTTCCTCCTTTGTAAAATCCTTTCTCTATGAGGGGCTGTACCTTCTCCTGGAAGCCAAAGGTGCGAGCCGGTGCAATTTCCTGGCGGAATGTGTCTCTATCCAGGGAAAACTCACCGTAAAGGTTGGAGAGTAAAGGGTGCGGGAAATCCAGCAGGTATCCTACCTTATTTAAATGGGAAGGAATCATAATGATATAAGAATCTCCTTCCTGGACACACCAGGGATAGGAAGGGCTCCAGTATTCTTTGTTTTCTTTCAGCTCTTTTATCCCGGCATCCTCAAGGACTTCCACAAAGGGCAGGGCGCTGCCGTCCATTATGGGGGGCTCATCGCCGTCTATTTCTATGGTAAGGTTATCTATGCCTACTCCTGCCAGTGCGGCCAGGAGATGTTCTACCACCCTTATCTTTACCCCTTCTTTCTCCAGGACAGTGCTGGAGAATTCATGCCGGGCAAACTCACAGGAAGCAGGAACCAGAGGACTTCCCGGAATATCAGTCCTCTTGAATATTACGCCCTGGCCCGAGGGAGAAGGGATAAATTTTAGATGTACTTCTTTTCCGCTTAAAAGTCCCTTCCCTTTAACCTTAGCTTCTTTGAAAAGTGTGGTTTGTGAAAGGTTATTTTCCTTCATTTACATATTTTACTATTTGCTCGGTAACATCCAGTCCTTCATCTATATAGAGTGCACTCTTTTTGTCCAGGATTATCTGGTAGCCTTTCTTCTTGGCAAATTCGGCAACTTTTGCTTCCAGGTCCTGGAGTATTTTGTCAACTTTTTCTTTTCTTTCCTGCATCATTATCAAGTTAGAGGCTTTGATTTTCTCTTCCAGGGCCTGTTTCTTTTCTGCTAACTCTTTACTTTTTTGTGCCTTTGCTTCCTTGGAAAGTGTTCCAGATCCTAAGACCTTTTCTATGGAAGAAATATCACTCCTGATTTTGCTTATTTCTTCCTGGAAACTATTTGCCTTCTCTTTTAAGTAGGCGTCGGCTTTCTTTGTCTCTGAGTAAGATTGGAACACCTTGAAAAGATCGGCACAGGCTATTTTTGTTTCACCTGCGAAGAGTGTTCCTGTTATTAAAACCATAAAACCTACCAACAACAATAACCCTAACCTTTTCATATTTCACCTCTTTCTCTGAAGGTTACTAAAAAGCGTACCCAAAGGAGAAATGTACCCTTCCTCCTTTTTTGCCTAAAGGTATGCCGTAATCCACTGATACAGGACCTATAGGAGTCTGGAGCCTTATTCCTGCTCCTACACTCTCTTTAAGGTTTCCGAGATCTATCTCTCCAGGCTTCGCCCAGACATCGCCAGCATCAAAAAATAATACACCTTTCATTACTTTCTCTACCAGAGGATACTTGTACTCCAGGTTGAATAATAAATATACTTTTCCTCCAATAGGATTACCTTCTTTATCTTCCGGGCCTATCCCCCGGTAGGGATATCCGCGTACACTTCCCAGTCCTCCTAAAAAGAATCTTTCAAATATTGGCACCTCCTCAGAAGAACCGTAGTTATTCACGTATCCCCCTTCTACGTGGGTGCTCCAGACGAATCTTTCTTTCCAGGGGAAGTAGCGGAGATAACTGCCCCGCAGTTTGTAGAAATCTCTGTTTCCTCCCAATGGCCCGCCGGCTATTTCCAGGCTTCCCGAAGTAATAATACCCCGCGAGGGATCAAACACATTATCCCGCGTGTCCAGAGTAAGCCCAGCCATTATACTGGAAGTATCGTTCGTACCTTCTTCTTTCTTTATCTCTTCTCCTACATCTGAAGCAAGGTTGGATATATTAACAGTTTGGTATCTGTATCTTGAGTAGAAGGAAAGGTCTTCCGAAAGTTTCTTTCCTGCTCTTATGGCTATACCCTTTCTTCTTTCATCGTATTTATCCCACTGGCGGAGGGTATTAAATAGATCAAATCCCAGGGATATGGGTCTATCGCGGAAATAAGGTTCGGTGAAGCTGAGAGAATAATCTTCTCTTACACTGCCAATAGTTGCAGACAACTTAATTTTTTGCCCGCCTCCTATAAATGAAGGTGGGTTAGTTATGTCAAAGTTATTTTGTTTCAGCTCTACGTATCCTATGGCCTGTTCAATAGAGGAGTATCCCACCCCAAAAGTTAACATGCCTGTTTTTTTCTCTTTCACCTCGAAAATTAAATCCTGGTAATTTGGAATGCTGGTAGGCCTGGTGGTTACCTTCACCTCTTTGAAGTATCCCAGGTTGAATATTTTTTCCTTGCTTCTTCTCACCTTGTCACCCTGGAATGGCTCGCCGGGTTTAATGGTAATCTCCCGTCTGATTACCTTGTCTTTGGTGCGGGTATTACCTTTTATCTCAATCAAGCGTACGTATATTTTGGGGCCTTCTTCTATCTCGTAGCGTATATTTACCTGTTTTGTCTGGTTATTAATATCTGGCACAGCCCAGGCTCGGGTAGTTATATAGCCGGAATTAGCATAAAGAGTCTCTATTTTTTGTGCTTCCCATTCCAGGATAAGGGGATTATAAGGAGAACCTGCTTTCATGCTGAGCACAGAGAGGAGCTTTTCCGAAGAGAAAAGTTTATTTCCTGAAAATTCTATTGCTTTGACCCTATACCTGTCACCTTCTTTTATTTTTATAGAAAGGGTGAGAAATCTTCCTGTGGGGTCGTAGGAGATTTCTTTTCTCTCGATTTTTACATTAATAAATCCCTGGCTTTTGTAGAGGTTTATTATTCGACCAATGTCTTCTTCCAACACTTCTTTACCAAATATACCCCTCCAGAAAAAACTTGCTTTCTTGGTTTTCATTACCTTAAGAATCTGGGGGGTGGGAATATGTTTATTCCCGCTGATTTTAATCTCCTTTACTTTTATTCTCGGTCCCTCGTTGATATTGATTACTATCTCCACTTTACCTTCGCTTTCCTGGTAACTGGGAGTAATCTTGACTTTGTAGAAGCCTTTCTTTTCGTATAGGGCAGCTATCCTCTCTACATCTTTCTTCAACGCCGTATCTACGAAAATATCTCCCTCAGAAAGAGCCATCGCTTTTTTAATCTCATCCTCATTTAATGCCTGGTTCCCGGTTATTTTAATGCGGGATATATAAGGTTTCTCTACTACCAGGAAGGTTACCTTTACTCCATTGCGGAAATCACTTACATCTACCGAAACATCGGAAAAGTATTTCAGCGAATATATCCTTTTTATATCTTTCTTCAAAATTTCACGAGAAAGAGGATCTCCTACTTTGGTTCTAACCCGGGAAAGTATGAAAGCAGAAGATACCCTGCGGTTTCCCTTAACTTCCAGTTTCTTTACTATCTTCCCTTCCTGGGCGAGCATAGGAAGGGAAAATGAGAAAAGTAACAATGCGAGAATTAGCATAATTGTTTTTTTATGCATCTTTTTCTCTCCTATTTAGTTAGAAGGTTTAAAATTTTAATCAAGGTGTCTTTGAGGTCTTTTCGCTTTACCACTATGTCAAGTAGTCCATGTTTATATACGAATTCCGCTCTCTGAAATCCCTCCGGAAGTTTCTGTCCTATAGTTTTCTCAATAACGCGCGGCCCCGCGAATCCAATCAAGGCCTTGGGCTCAGCAATAATAATATCTCCCAGATAGGCAAAGGAAGCGCTTACTCCTCCTGTGGTAGGATCGGTAAGCACCGTTATATAAGGGAGACCTGCTTCGTGCAGTTTCCCAACCGCAGCCGAGGTCTTGGCCATTTGCATAAGAGAAAGTATTCCTTCTTGCATTCTTGCTCCCCCAGAGGCGCATACCATTACTACGGGTAATTTTTCTCTCATGGCCAGTTCCAGTGCCCGGGTAATCTTTTCCCCTACCACGGATCCCATGCTGCCTCCTAAAAAGGAAAAATCCATAATCCCGATAACCACTCTATGGGGACCTATATTGCCTATGCCGGTTACTATGGCTTCCTGCAGCCCTGTTTTTTCTTGTGCTTCTTTTAACCTATCGGAATAGTTTTTTAAATCTACAAAATTTAGTGGGTCAGTGGGAAGAAGTTCGGTATCTATTTGCTGAAAAGAGTCAGGTTCTACAAGCTGCTCCAGTCTTTCCTGCCAGGTAAGCCGGAAATGATAGTTGCATTTGGGACATACTTTCAGCTTTGCCTCTAACTCTTTTGAATAAACTATTTCCTCGCAACTGGGACACTTGGTCCACACTCCATCCGGTATCCCTCTTTTTCTCCGTAGACGCGAAAGGGTGTCTTTAAGTCTTGGCATAGGCTAAGTTTACCCGCTCAATTTCCAAAAGTCAAACCTTAAGGTTGGCTTTGTGGCAGTCAAATCCCCAAAATAAACAAGGTGCCTGGCAGGAAAAAATTCCCCTTTTAGGATCCATCTCTGTGATTTCAGAATTTACCATGACTCCTCACTTACCGCCTGTTAATTTTATGTCATTCCCGGGTAGTGAGGCGTAAAAATATGTCTTCCAGGGTAATCTCTATGGGCCTGAATTCCAGTATAATCCCTTTTCCCTCTACGATACGGTGAAATATTTCTTCTCTTATATCCTTGTCAGCCTCGGCTTCTATTTCCAGGATCGTAAGGCTGTCAGTAAGTGACACTTTTACCTTTTTAACTCCCCTGATTTTCTTTATTATTTCGCTTTGAGAAGGGGAAAAATTCTTTAATTTTAGGAAGTATTTTAATCCCTGGCTAATCTTGTGGGAAAGGGTTTCCGGAGTTCCTTCGGCCTTTATCTCTCCCTGGTCAATTATCACTACCCGGTCAGAAGTAGCTTCCACCTCGGGCAGTATATGGCTGGAAAGAATTATAGTCCTCTTCCCGCGCCAGCTCTTTATAAGTTCCCTTATCTCGATTATTTGCTTTGGGTCGAGTCCTGAAGTTGGCTCATCAAGTAATAATACTTCTGGATCGTTTACCAGAGAGGCAGCCAGTCCTGTTCTCTGTTTATATCCACGGGAAACATGGGAAAGTATGCGGTGGCTCACCGAGGTAAGCCCGGTAGCTTCTATAGCCATATCCACTTTTTGCTTCCTTTCTTTTCTGGGGACCCCTTTAATTTCTGCTACGAAGTTAAGGTAATCTTTCACCCGCATCTCGGGATAAATAGGTGGATTTTCAGGCAGGTATCCTATGCGTTTTTTTATCTCCCGGGCATTCTCAAATATATCCAGTCCGCCAATCTTTATCTCGCCTTCGTTCGGCGGGAAAAAACCAGAGATTACTCTCAGGGTAGTAGTTTTACCTGCTGCATTGGGTCCAAGAAATCCGAGTATCTCGCCCTTTTTGACAGAAAAGCTTATCCCTTTTAAGGCCAGGAAATTACCGTAGTATTTTGTGATACCTCTCACCTGAATCATAACTTACCTCCGGTAATTTTTTCCAGAGAGGAATTTGCAGCGATAACTACCAGGATGTCTCCTTCTTCTATTTTGTAATCAGGCGAAGGAATGTTGTCTATCTCTTCACTTTTGCTGTTTTTCTTTTTTATGGCTACCACATTAATCCCGTATCTTTTTCGCATATCCAGGTCGGATAGCTTTTTCCCGATAAATTCCAGCGGGGTCTCAATACGGGCTATGGAATACTGGGGAGAAAGAGGGATGAAATCTAAAAGCGAAGGAAAAAGGAGCTTCTGTGCCAGTCTCTTTCCCATCTCTTCATCGGGCAAGATTACCTCGTTGACTCCTATTTTCTTCAGGATTTCCTTTTGAATCTTGGTGTTTGCTCTTCCTATTACCTTTGCAATTCCCAGTTGCCGCAGGTTCACTGCAGTAAGAAGATTTGCCTCGAAGTCTTCCCGTATACATACCACAGCAGTATCTACATTCTCAATCCCCTGAGCTCGAAGAGCATCTATTTCTGTGGCATCTATGGCTACGGCAAGGGCAACCTTATCTTTTATCTCTTCTATCTTCCTGGTATCTTTATCTATGGCCAGAACTTCCGCTCCCTTATCCGAGAGCGTAATAGCCACCGAAAAACCAAACCTGCCCAGCCCAATAACTGCTATTCTTTTCATATCTGTCTTCTCATTTTATAAAAGATTAACCATCTTTACAAACAGCAAGGGTTATTATACTATAAAACAGCATTAAGAAAAAATGAAGAAAATAGTTGTAGAAGGCGGGGTATCGCTTAAAGGCGAGGTGCAAATTTCAGGCTCAAAAAATGCTGTCTTGCCTATAATGGCTGCTACTATCCTCTGCCCGGATATTTATAGGATTTCTCGCATTCCTGATCTCAGGGATGTTCGCACTATGTCTTCTCTCCTGGAGATACTGGGGGCTCGGGTAGAAAGCAAAGGTGATACTTTTATAATCGATACACGGGATGTAAATAAATGGGAGGCTCCCTATGAGGTAGTGAGTACTATGAGGGCTTCTGTCTGTGTGCTGGGGCCGCTTCTGGCCAGGTTTGGCAGGGCAAAAGTATCTTATCCGGGTGGATGCGTAATAGGGACTCGTCCCATTGATTTGCATTTGAAGGGGATGAGGATGCTGGGCGCTCAGGTAAGTATGGAAGATGGGTATGTATATGTGAAATCTTCCCATCTCAAGGGAAGGAGAATATATCTGGGAGGTGCTTTTGGGCCTACGGTGCTTGGTACGGCAAATGTGATGATGGCGGCGGTGAAAGCAGAAGGGGAGACGATTATTGAAAATGCTGCATGTGAACCAGAAGTGGTTGACCTGGGTAATTTCCTGGTAAAAATGGGGGCGGATATCAAAGGGCTGGGTAGTCCTACCATTACTATACGAGGAACATGTGATCTCAGAGGAGTGGATTACCGGGTGATACCGGATCGTATAGAGGCGGGAACATATATCCTGGCCGGGGTGATTACCGGGGGGGAAGTCAGGGTGAAAGATGTTGTGCCTGCGCATCTTTCTTCTTTTTTAGATGCCCTTTCCACTACAGGATGCAAAATTGAAGAGGGGGAGGACTGGGTTATGGCATTCAGGGAAGGAAATCCTCTCCCACTCCAGATAACCACTCTTCCTTACCCGGGCTTCCCAACCGACCTCCAGGCACAGATGACTGTATATTTAACTACTCTGCCAGGTATAAGTATTGTGCAGGAACGGGTTTTCCCCGATAGGTTTATGCACGTGGCAGAGCTTTTGCGCATGGGAGCGAAGATAATGAGGGAAGGGCCCAAGGCATTTGTTATGGGGCCCACGCAGCTCATTGGTGCCCCGGTAATGGCTTCTGACCTCCGGGCATCAGCAGCTCTGGTACTGGCGGGATTAAAAGCCCGGGGTAAAACAGTGATAAACAGGATCTATCATATTGATAGAGGTTACGAAGGGATAGAGAAAAAACTTTCATTACTGGGAGCAAAAATAAGGAGAGAGGAAGAATGAAAGTGTGGAAAGAAAGTAAAAGGTTAAAAGAGAGAAAGGATTTTCCCGATGAGCTGGAGCGGAGAGTAAGAGAAATTATCCAGGAAGTGCGGCAGAAGGGAGATAAAGCACTCAGGGAAATTACCAGAAGATTTGATGGAGTGGAAGTGGATTCATTTGCAGTGGGAAGGAAGGAAATAGAAGAGAGTGGTAAGCTCCTGAAGGAAGAAGAAAAAAGAGTTTTAAATGAACTAAAGAGACGCATAGAAGATTTTTCCCTGCAGGAAAAGAGAAGATTCAGTTCCTATTCATGTGGTGGGAGGAACATAAAGCTGGGTAAATTATTTGTCTCCCTGGATAGAGTAGGCGTATATGTGCCGGGAGGCAAAGTGCCCTTACCATCTTCTATGCTCATGGCCAGCATTCCGGCCAGGATTGCCGGGGTAAAGGAGATTGTGGTTGCTACCCCTCCGCAAAAAAACGGAAGAATACATCCTTCTATCCTCTATGCAGCAAAGATTTCTGAGGTAGATGCTGTGTATAGCATAGGAGGTGCTCAGGCTGTGGCAGCGCTTGCTTTTGGTACAGAGAGTATTTCAGCAGTAGAGAAGGTAGTGGGGCCAGGCAATATATACGTTACCCTGGCGAAAAAGTTGATTTTTGGAGAAGTGGGTATAGATATGCTGGCTGGTCCTTCAGAGGTTGTGGTGATAGCTGATGAAGATATGCCGGGGGAATGGGTTAAGTCCGATCTGTTAAGCCAATTAGAGCATGGAGTGGGCTCCATAGGGGTTCTTATCACTACTTCCCATACTTTAGCATCCTGGATTAGCGAGGAAATGGCCAGGTTAGAAGGAGATATCAGGGAAGCCTGGGAGGCGGGAGGCGGTATATACCAGGTAAAAAGCATAGAGGAGGCGATAAACTTAGCAAATGATATTGCTCCAGAGCATCTTATCCTGGGGGTAAAAGAGGCTGAAGAATGGGTAAAAAAGGTTAGAAAAGCTGGCACGGTTTTCCTGGGATACCTTTCGCCCGTGTGTGCGGGAGATTTAGCCGTGGGAGTAAACCATATACTGCCTACAGGTGGGAATGCTGCTTTTTCTTCACCCCTGGGAGTAAAGGATTTTATCAAAGAAATTAACACGGTTAACCTGAACCAGGAAGGGTTGGATGAAATAAGTCCTCTGGTAGAGAGTTTCTCGCAGATGGAAAACTTACCTTTTCATGCACAGGAAATAAAATGCAGAAGGGAGGGTTTCAAATGAGAGTATGTAGTGTGATTATAGCCGGTGGAATTGGTGAGAGACTCTGGCCCCTTTCCAGACAGAATCTTCCCAAGCAGATGTTATGCCTGTGTGAAAAAGAGCCTTTGATAGAAGCTGCCATAAAAAGAATTGAACCCCTTTCCGGCAGGGATAAAATCTTGATATTTACTTCCCACTCTCTCAAACCTCATCTGGAGAGAGCATTGCCCTACCTTCCCCGCGAAAATATTATTGGTGAGCCTTGCCGGAGAAATACAGGCCCGGCTGTTGGGCTGGCTGCTTACTGGATAGAGAAGAATTTCGGAGAAGGAGTAATGGCAATATTGCCCTCTGACCACTTTATAAAAGAAGCAGATAAGTTTAGAAAGGTTATAGAGAGAGGATTACATGCCGCCTGGGAAAATGACGCATTGGTAACGGTAGGTATAACGCCTGACCGTCCAGAGACAGGCTACGGCTACATAGAGAGGGGAGAAGAGGTAAAAGAAGGGGTGTGGAAGGTGGCAAGGTTTATAGAAAAGCCCCCGCTGAAAAAAGCCAAAGAATTTGTTGCCTCTTCTTCGTTTTTATGGAACAGCGGTATGTTGCTCGGGAAGACTTCTACCATTCTCAGAAATATAAAACTGTATCTTCCCACCGTTTTTCAGGGATTGGAGGAAGTATTCCAGGGAAAGATAAGCCTGCAGGAGGTCTATCCCACTTTTCCTGATATTTCCATTGACTACGGGGTGCTGGAAAAAAGTAAAGATGTTTTAATGGTGGAAGGTAACTTTTTCTGGGATGATGTGGGAAATTGGTCAGCCATGGAAAGAATTCTACCCAAAGATAAAGAAGGTAATGCAAAGCAAGGGTTGTCTCTAAATCTTGATTCTCATGACCTCATTATATGGGGGCAGAAGGATAAACTTGTAGCTACACTGGGGGTAAAAGATTTAATTATTGTGGATACTCCTGATGCTTTACTGGTTATGGAGAAAAGTCTCGCCCAGGAGGTTAAAAAAATACTCGCCCGCTTGAGAGAAAAAAAAGAAAAATTTGAGAAGTACCTATGAGAAAGCAAATACAACAGCTTATTGAAATAGCTTTGAGGGAAGATATTGGCAAGGGAGATGTAACCACGCAATTGCTTTTTCCCTCTCCGGTTCTTTCCCGGGGGGAGATAATAGCAAAGGAAGAAGGTGTTATTTGCGGCTTGGGGATTGTAAAGGAAGTCTTTCTTTACCTGGATTCTTCTCTCAATTTTCGTTACCTGAAGGAAGAGGGGGGGGAAGTTGAAAAGGGAGAAAAAGTAATAGTGGTGGAAGGAGATGGAAGAAATATTTTAAAGGGTGAGAGAGTAGCCCTGAATTTCCTGGGTCATCTTTCCGGGATAGCTACCTATACGAAAAGTTTTGTGGAAAAAGTAAAAGATTTACCTGTTTATATCCTGGACACCAGGAAAAGACACCAGGAAAACTACACCTGCCTGGCGGGAATTGGAGAAATACGCGGTGAGAACAGGAGGGGGCAAGAACCACCGCATGGGACTTTACGACATGGTCCTTATAAAAGACAACCATCTTTCACTCCTGGGAGGAAAAAGGGAAGAAGCGATAAGAAAGGCTCTTCAGGCAGCTTGTGGTAAAGGGTTTAAAGTAGAAATAGAAGTTGAGAGGAAGAGGCGCTCATTGCTGCGGAAGAAGGAGCAGATATTATTATGCTGGATAATATGGGCAAGGAACAAATTATTGCAGCAGTAAAAAAGATTCGTGAAAAAAACAGTAAAGTAATAATTGAAGTTTCTGGAAGGGTTGATCTTACCACGGTACATGAATATGCCCTTACCGGAATAGATTGGATATCAATAGGGAAAATAACTCATTCTGCTCCTGTCCTGGATTTTTCCCTTTACTTATACCCCTTGGAAAGACTTTAAACTGGCCGGATGCAAAATACGGGATACATTTTAGACCATAGACTTTAGACGTTAGACGGGAAGAAGCCCAGAGCAGGATACAAGATGACTACTTGTCATACCTGCGGAAGCAGGTATCCAGAGATGGAAGTAAGTAAATAAGTGAATAGGTGAGTAAGTGAGGGGCACAAACCCGCCTGCTCCCGACTAAGGAGGACGGGCAGGCCAAACCAGATAACGAATTACGTAGAAAATTAAGTAGCTTACTGAATTTTGGCATTTGGGATTTTAATAACAGGAGAAGTTGGGCAACTTCCTGCCTTCTGAAAAAGAAGGAAACAGGGAACTTTAGGAAATGAGGTATAAAAAACTTTTCTACCCTGAGATTTCTTCCACCCGGGATGTTGCGCGGCAGATTATACAGGAGGGGGAGGAGGAATGTTTTGTGGTGGTAGCGGAGAAACAAGTTTCCGGTAGGGGACGGGGAAAAAGGATTTGGCATTCTCCCCCGGGTGGACTTTACCTTTCCATAGCCATTCCCTCTCCAGAAATTACCGAGAAAGGCTTATCGTTTCTCTCTGCCTGGGTAGTAGCCAGGAGCATAAAAGATGAGACAGCAATTACTCCCCGGGTAAAATGGCCCAATGATATACTTATTCAAAACAAAAAAGTCTCCGGTATCCTGGTAGAAAAGGGAAAAGGAAAGAAAGATTTCTCCCTTATAGGGATGGGGATTAACCTGAATTCCCGGAAAGAGGATTTTCCTGCTTCTTTGAGAAAAAAGATAGTTTCTCTTAAGGATATCGCAGGCAAAGAAATTCATTCGGAACGCTTTTTAGACCTCCTTTTAGACAACTTTTTCCATGGTCTGAAATTATTGAAAGAAAGAGGCTTTTCCTATATACTTAACAAATGGTTGGAGTTCTCGTTACCTCTGGGAGAGCCGATAGCCTTTCATGCTGCTTCCCGTATAATAAAAGGGTTGTACTGGGGAGTAGGGAGAGAGGGAGAGTTGTATATCCGCACCACGGAAGGGAGAATTCTTTCTTTTGAAGAGGGCGAGATAATAAATAATTGAGCTTTAAGTTATTCCCGTTGCATCGGGAGGGCAATATCAGTGATTATTACTGTTGATATAGGAAATACCATCATTGATGTTGGGGTTTTCCGGGGTAGTAAGATAGTCAATAGGGTTAAACTGTCCACCCGCAAAGAAGCTACGAAGTTTGAATATGCAGGTTTACTCTTTCCTTATTTTTCCGATTTTAAAGGGAAGATAAAGGGAGTAATAATATCTTCAGTTGTCCCTACTCTTACCTCTCGTTTTGTAGAGCTGGCAAAAGAAGAATGGGGTAAAAAAGTTATAGTGGTAAATGCTGATATGTGCACCGGGTTGAAGATTCTTTACCATAAGCCTGAGGAGCTTGGTGCAGATAGAATAGCTGATGCAGTGGCGGTTACCCATTATTATAATCTCCCTGCTGTTGTGGTGGATTTTGGCACGGCTTTAACTAT
>JAADFP010000005.1 GCA_013152825.1 Caldisericota bacterium
CTATGAATATTATAGGCATTGGCGGATACTCGCATGACTCGGCGGCCTGCCTGTTGCAGGATGGCAAGCTGGTTGCCGCGGTAATGGAGGAGAGGTTTACCCGCAGGAAGCATGAAGGTGGCATTCCCTTAAAAGCTATCCAGTACTGCCTGGAGGAAGGTGGCATATCCTGGGAGGATGTGGATTACATAGGGACTTACATGAATCCCTGGCTACGTTTGAGGAAGCGTATACCCTACCGGAGCAAGATGCTCTTTCGCTCGCCAAAGTACTCTCTTGCCTATCTCCTCTACGAGGTTTACCATAATGCTTCTTATCTCTTTGAAAGCAGGGCACTCAGGAAGAATCCCCGGATAAAAATACTATTTCTGCCTCACCATCCCATGCATGCGGCCAGTGCTTTCTTTGTTTCACCTTTCGATAAAGCAGCTATTTTCACCATTGATTACATCGGAGAGATGTGCACCACCTTTGCCGGGCTGGGAGAAGGAGAAAAAATCACTCCGCTCTGGAGTGTAGATTATCCCCATTCTCTGGGAGTACTTTATTCAGCGGTAACAGATTACCTCGGTTTCATGAGGGCAGAGGATGAGTATAAAGTAATGGGACTGGCTGCTTATGGTGAACCTGCCTATTACGACGAATTTTCCAGGATGATAAGGATTACCCCGGATGGCAGGTATAAATTAGACCTCTCTTACTTTATCTATCATTACAAGCCCGGCTCCCAGCTGGGATATGTTTCCGAAAAGTTTATCAAGCAATTCGGTTTGCCCCGGAAAAAAGAGGAAGAGATTCAAAAAAGGCATATGGATATTGCTGCCAGCTTGCAGAAAGTCCTGGAAGATAAAGTGCTGGAAATGCTGGGCATCCTCTACGAGAAGACAAAGGTAAAAAATCTCTGTATTGCCGGTGGTGTAGGGCTTAATTCGGTAATGAATGGGAGAATACAGAGAGAATCGCCTTTCTCCAATATATATGTCCAGCCCGCTGCCTCAGATGATGGCATAGCCATAGGAAGCGCTTTTTATATTTACCACCAGCTGCTGGGAAAGGAAAGGAATTTTGTTATGGAGCATGCTTATTTGGGCCCTTCTTATTCCCTGAGGGAAATAGAAGAGGAGCTGGAACTCTGTAAACTACCCTATAAGAAACTGGACAACGTGGAAAAGACAACAGCCCAGTTAATTGCAGAAGGCAACGTAGTGGGGTGGTTCCAGGGCAGGATGGAGTTTGGCCCCCGGGCACTGGGAGCCCGCAGTATTCTGGCAGACCCTACGCGGGGGGACATGAAGGATATAGTTAATAAATACATAAAACACCGGGAGGAATTTCGTCCTTTTGCCCCTTCGGTGCTGGAGGAAAAGGCTGGAGAATATTTCTCAGGATGCAAGAAATCTCCCTTCATGCTTTTTGTCTACCCGGTAGAAAAAAGTAAACGGGAGCTTGTGCCAGCCATTACCCACGTGGATGGCACAGCCAGGGTTCAAACAGTAAGTCGGGATACGGCCCCCAGGTATTACCGTTTGATTGAAGAGTTTGAAAAGATTAAGGGAGTGCCACTGGTGCTAAATACTTCCTTTAATGTAAGAGGAGAACCTATTGTCTGTTCTCCCATGGATGCAGTAAAGTGTTTCTACTCCACGGGAATGGATGCATTGGTCATAGAAGATTTTCTTATCAAAAAGGGCTAATTAGGGTGTTTTCTGGATGAGAATTCTCCTGGCCACGGTGGATTTCCCTCCCATTGAAGGCGGGATAAGTTCCATCTCTTTCCACCTGGCGGAAAATCTCCATAAACTTTTTCCCTCTGTAACTGTGTTGGCTCCTGGTTTCACCGGTATGGAGAAATGGGACCGGCAAAGAAAGTATAAAGTTATCCGCTTTCCCGGGTACAGATACGGGATACTGCGCTTTTTCCCTTTTTCGCTCTACCTTATAGCTCTCCAGATGGTAAAAAAATACGATGTGATTCTTGCCATGAACGTGGGATACGGAGGGTTAGGAGGGAGAATACTAAAGGCTTTTTTCCCCACCAGATACGCCGTGGTTACCTATGCCTACGAATTCCTTAAATATCCTGTTGCATCTTTACCTGACTGCCTGGTAAAGATCGCCCTCAGGAATGCAGAAACCATTCTAACTATAAGTACCTTCAGCAAGGATGAACTGGCCGGGATGGGGCTACCCCGGGATAAAATATTTATTTTCCCGTTGGGCGTGGATATAAACATTTTTCGGCCTGAGCCAGCTTCTCAAGAGCTGGTGGATTTATTCGAGCTGGCCGGGAAAAAGGTGATTCTTACCATTGCCCGGCTGGTGGAGAGAAAGGGAGTGGACAAATTGATAAAAGCTTTATCCCTGGTGAGGGAGCAGGTGCCCGAGGCAGTTCTTCTCATCGTGGGGCGAGGCCCGGAAGAGGAAAGACTTCATAAACTGGTAAGGCAATACCAGCTGAAAGACAGTGTGAAATTCGTGGGGATGGTGGAACACCATCTTCTCCCCCAGTATTACAATCTCTGTGATGTTTTCTGCCTTCCCAATAGGTCTGGAATAAGAAGGGGAGACGTAGAGGGTTTTGGTCTGGTGTTCCTGGAGGCTAATGCCTGCGGGAAACCTGTGGTGGGGGGTAATTCGGGCGGTGCCAGGGATGCGGTGGAAAATGGGAAAACCGGGTTCCTGGTTAATCCCTGGCGGGAAGAAAAAATTGCTGAAGCCCTGGTGAAGCTCCTGAAAGACGATGCCTTGCGGGCAAAGATGGGAAAGGAAGGAAGAAAGCGGGTGGAGGAGATATATAACTGGGCGAATTCTGCCCGGGTAGTAAAAAGACTTTTGCAAGAAAACGTATGAAAAAAATAAAAGTAGCCCATATTATCACCCGTATGGTAAAGGGGGGAGCCCAGGAGAATACCCTGTACACGGTCAAGCATCTTGCTCCCCAAAAGTATGATACCTATCTCATCTCTGGGCCACCCCTGGGAGGAGAGGGCAGTATTGAAGATAGAATCCCTCCCCATGTGAAATTCGTAAAGATTAACGAACTAATAAGACCCATACATCCTTACAAGGACATAATAGCCTTTGTAAAAATTTTCCTGCTTTGCCTAAGAGAAAACTTTGATATTGTTCATACCCATACTTCAAAGGCAGGTATCTTGGGTAGGTGGGCAGCCAAGCTCAGCGGGACCAGGATAATAGTGCATACCCCGCACGGACATATATTTTATGGCTATGAAAGAGAGCTGAGTGCAGCTTTTTATGCCTGGGTGGAGAGGATTACTGCCTGGATTACTGATACTCTAATTACCCTTACTGAGAGAGGCAAGATAGAACACCTGGAGAGGGGCATTAGCAGTGCAGAAAGGATAAAGGTAATCTATAGCGGGGTGGAAATAGAGAAATTTTCCCTTCCCCGTGATAAAATATCTCAACGTAGAGCCCTGGGGCTTCCGGAGGGAGCGAAAATAGTAGGATGTGTGGGCAGGATGGTCCCGGTAAAAGGGCATATCCATTTTTTAGAGGCAGCGTGCATGGTAAAAGAAAAATATCCAGAAGCCTATTTCGTTTTGCAGGGAGAGGGGCCCTTGAAGAAAGAATTGATGGAAAAGGCAAAGAGTCTTTCTCTCTCTTCCTGTTGCATGTTTCTCTCCTCTGCTACGCCAGTGCAGAAGGTTTTTTCTTCCCTGGACGTATTTGTTCTTCCCTCGCTTAACGAGGGGATGGGCAGGGTGCTGGTGGAGGCTATGGCTACGGGGCTTCCCATAGTGGCAAGCCGGGTAGGAGGAGTGCCTGAGCTGGTGAGAAATGGGATAAATGGCTACCTGGTTCCACCGGGTGATGAGGATGCTCTCGCGGCTTCCATCACATCTCTGCTCAAAGAGCCTGCCCTTGCCTCTCGGATGGGGGAAAAGGGAAAAGAGATGAGTAAAAAATTTTCTGCTCAGCGTATGCTCGCACAAATTGAATCACTATATAAAGAACTTTGGGAGGTAAAAGTAAATGGAAGAATTTCTTGCTAAACAAAAATTGTTGGTTATTGCTCCACATGCTGACGACGAAGTGTTTGGCTGTGCCGGCACCATGGCAAAAGTGAAAGCGTTGGGTGGAGAGGTTTACGTGGTGGTAGTGAGTGTAGGTGATATCGAACAGTACACGGGACACAGCATAGAAATGCAGACAGGAAAGACACGCAAGGAAGAATTTCTCAAAGCCCTGGAAATAGTGGGAGTGGATGATTACGACATACTGTTTGATGACCCCAAACTGCATCTCAGGCTGGATACCATTCCCCGGCGTGACTTGATAGAAAAACTGGAAAGGACAGGAAAACTGGCCATGGATAAGTTGCAGCCCACCATAGTTACCCTGCCGGCTATCTCCTATAATCAGGACCATGAGGCAGTTTTTCGGGCAGGTTTTACTGCTTGCCGGCCACATGTCCCCTGGGTAAAGCCTTTTCAGAGGATTGTCCTTGCCTATGATAATACTTCTCTCTCCTGGGCCATGGAGAGGGAAAAGTTCCATCCCAATTTTTACGTGGATATTTCCGCATACCTGGATAAAAAGCTGGCTGCTCTTAACTGCTACAATTCCCAGGCCAAGCCAAGCGTACACCATGCAAGCGTAGAGAACGTGGCTAACTGGGCAAAGGTGAGAGGAAGAGAAGTTTCTGTAGAGGCAGCCGAAGCCTACATGTGCCTACGTTTCGTTTTGTAATATAATGATGTGAAAGTGATTTGTGGAATTCATCAATTACATTATCTTCCCTGGCTCAGGTATTTCCATAAAATATATTTGAGCGATGTCTTTATCCTGCTGGATGATATCCAGTTCACCAAAAACGGCTGGCAGAATCGCAACAAAATCAAGTCTCCCCAGGGATGGATTTATTTGACTATTCCTGTGAAGTACCATGCCGGGGTGCTCATAAACCAGATAGAGATAGCCACTTCTGAGCTCTGGCAGAAGAAGCACTTAAAATCTCTCTCCATGTTTTACGGCAAAGCCCCCTATTTTTCCCGCTATATCCCCCTTTTCCAGGAATTCTATGCACATTCCTGGGAAAAGTTGCATGAAGCTGCCTTTTATTTACTGCGCCTGCTTTTGGATGCCCTGGAAATTAAGACCCCGATAGTGAGAAGCTCAGAGTTAAATGTGCCAGGGGAAGCAACGGAGCGGCTTATAAACATATGCAAAGAAGTGGGAGCAGATGCTTACCTTACCGGGGAACACGCCCTGCACGTGTATCTGGAGCCGGATAAGTTCAAGGAACAGCAAATAGATTTGTTAGTTCAGAAATGGGAATGCCCGGAGTACACTCAGCAGTTCCCCCGCCTGGGTTTTATTCCAGACCTATCCATTGTTGACCTGCTTTTCAACGAAGGGCCAAACAGCCTGGCGATAATTAAGAAAGGAGGAAACGCAGTTGAGCCTTGTCCCCCACTCTCGCCCCCTTGTGGGTGAAGAAGAGGAGAGAGCAGTAAAGCGGGTAATTCACTCCGGTTATATTGCCCAGGGCAATGAGGTGGAAAAACTTGAAAAAGAGATTGCCCGGCTCACCAGCAATAAATCCGCCTGCGCTGTGTGCAATGGAACCACAGCACTCAAGCTGATCCTGCAAATCCTGGGAGTAGGAAAAGGAGATGAAGTGGTGCTCCCGGATTATACCTGTACGGCTCTTTTGTATGCGGTGCGTGCCTTGCAGGCTAAGCCCAGAATAATAGATATCTCTTCTTCCCATCTTCAGCTTGATGCGGAAAAATTTCAGGCTTTCCTGAGTCCCCACCTCAAAGCAGTAATTCTTCCCTATATGTTTGGCATAATTCCTAGGGTGGAATTGTACCAGAGAGAGGGAATTTATCTTGTGGAAGATGCTGCCCAGGCTTTTGGCGCGAAGCAGATAGGCAGAAAAGGGATTGCTCTCATTTATTCCTTCTACGCTACTAAAATGATAACCACGGGAGAAGGGGGGATGATTTGTGGCAATGATATTTCCATAATAGAAAGAATAAAAGAATTGAGAGAGTATGACAAAAAGGACGAGTATTCGTTACGCTTCAATTACAAGATGACAGATATCCAGGCGGCTATAGGCCTGGTACAGGCGGGAAAAATTGCCGGGTTCGTGGAGAGAAGAAAGAAAATACAGGAATACTATGATGATTTCTTCCTGGCCCGTGATTTAGCCTTTAAACCCAGCAACATAGAAGAATGGATTCCCTATCGCTACCTGGTTAAATTGCCTCCCGGTACCCTGGACAGAATCGAAAAAGAATACCGTGCACAGGGTATAGATGCTAAAAGACCAGTATTCCAGCTTTTGCACCGGTACCTTAAACTGCCGGATAATTTATACCCGGAAAGTGTAAAATACTATGATTCCATACTCTCTCTCCCCCTCTACCCGGCCTTGAAAGACGGGGAAGTGGAGCAAGTGGTAGAAGCAAGCAGGAAAATATTTGAGAAAAAATGCTGAACTTATTCACTGTCCCGCTGATTGCCTTTTTTGTGGTTATTCTTTTAACCCCGCTAATCGGTAAATTAGCCAAAAAGTGGGGCATTGTAGACCATCCCTCGGAACGTAAGATTCACCGTGAGCCCATTCCTCTCATGGGAGGATTAGCCATCTACCTGGGGTTTCTGCTTGCGGTGCTGAGTACGCGTGATTACAACCCGGCTCTTCTGGGCATTCTTTCCGGAGGGTCACTTATTATGGTAACCGGGTTAATAGACGATAAAATTCATCTTTCTGCCCGCTTGAAATTAGTAATCCAGGTGATTGCGGTACTCATCCTTATAAAGTCAGGCGTGGTAATCAAGGCATTCCCCTATCGTTCGCTAAACCTGTTTTTTACTATATTTGGCGTAATTGGCATAACCAACGCGGTGAATTTCCTGGACAACATGGATGGACTTGCCTCGGGCCTAATCTCCATTGGATGCTATACATATTTTATTATCTCCCTTTTTACCGGGCAGAGGTGGCTGGGCTATTTATCCCTGGCACTGGGAGTTTCCTGCCTGGCCTTCCTATTTTACAACTTTAAACCGGCCAAGATATTCATGGGAGATGCCGGAAGCACCTTCCTGGGCTTTACCCTGGCGGCTCTTTCTATAATGGGCTCCTGGGCTTACAACGTGTTCGTGGCCGTAAGTGTCCCCCTCCTGGTATTATTTGTCCCGGTATTTGATACCACCCTGATTACTATTCTCAGGATAAAAGAAGGAAAAGTTAAAACAGTGCGGCAATGATTGAGTATGCAGACACAGACCACTTCTCGCACCGGATAGCGGGATTGGGGTTTAGTGAAAAGGTGGCCGTGCTCCTGATTTACCTGCTGGTGGCTTCCCTGGGAGCGATGGCAGTGCTCATACAGAGGGTGGAAAATACTTCTCTAACTATCGGTATCTGGGTGGTGGTAGTAATAACTTTCTCTATCCTGGGCAAGGTGCTCTCCCGTGCTACTTACAAAAAGTAAGGCGACTTGCCTCTTTTTCCCTCATGTCCTCCTTAGATGGTTTTCCCTGGCTTGACAAAGATTGTTTTAGCTTGATATTATCAAAAAAGAGTGAAGGCTTCTGGATTAATTATTGGCCTTTTCTTCCCGTTCTTGATACTTTTTTCTTCCGGGAAGCCACGGAAGCCACTTCCCGGGGGCCAAGTAGTAGAAATACTTACCCATCGCTATTCTCAAATCTCTACCTACCAGGGCATCTGGGAAATTTCTCAGATTACCAGGATGGGAGACGTGCAGGTTATCCAGCGAGAAAAAGAATGGATAATGCTGGAGAAGCCGGATAAGCTGTTTATTTTAACGAAAAATTCCTCTCAAAACCGAGCACTTATCTGCAATGGTGGGCGTGCCTGGATTTACAATTACGCAAAGGGGGAATATGCAGAGCTACAGGCAGGGATGGAAGAATCGGTAAGAAAACTTGTTTCCTCAACCTTTGCCTCCTTCCTCATGAAATTTCTATTCTTTTCAGAAGAGGGGTTTTTAGAAGAATTAAAAGAAAGGGGGCAGGTTGTAGAAGGAGAGCAGTTCTACAGCCTGAATGCATTTGTGGATAAGGAGTTAAAGATGGAAATAAAAGTGGATAAAGGGGATATTTCCCTGAAAGAAGTTAGCCTGAGCTGGGAAAGAAATGGCTATGGGTTCCAACTCATAGGAAAGTTTTCGCAGGTCCAGCTAAACCAAAAAATTCCTGCCCGTAGTTTTCTATTTGAACCTACACCGGAGATGAAAAAGATAAAAGCAGAAGACATGGGCGGTAAGGCTTCCTGGAGAGGTAAAGTAGCCAGGAATTTTTCGCTCAAAACTCTTAAGGGAGAAATGGTGTCCCTCGAAGATTTCAGGGGCAAGGTGGTTATTATTGATTTCTGGGCTCTTTTCTGCGGTCCATGTAAAAAAGAGATTCCACAGCTGGAGAAGATTTACCGGGATTTCAAAAGTAGTGACTTAGTGGTGCTGGGGATCACTGCGCCGGTAATGCAGGAGGATGAGGAAAAGGAAGTACGGGAGTATCTTGAGAACACGGGAATTACTTTTCCTGTCCTCTGGGATAAAGACAGCGAGGTTTTTTCTGCCTACCGGGTAGAGGCTATTCCCAGAACTTTGCTTGTGGATAGAGAAGGTGTGGTGAGGGAGGACCTTACTGGCTTGCAAGCGGAAGGTAAAATCCGGATGCTCTTGTATCTGCTGGGAATAAGGAGGTAAACATGAGGAAGGCATTTTTATTATGTTCTGTTCTCTTTCTTTTCACTCTTCCCATTTTCTCTCAATCAGGACACGTGGCTATGATAAATCAGAAAGAAGGAAGTGTATTAATCCAGATAGAAGGAGTTAAGGTGGGAGATACCCTGTGCGTACTGAGAGAGAAGGGAAAACCAGTGAAAATCAGGGTGGAAGAGTGCCTGGGAGCTATTGGCTGTATAGCCAAAGTAATACCGCCAGCTGATCTATCTGCCATAAGAATAGGAGATAAGGTTATACGGGCGGGAGAGAAAGTGGAAAAGGAGAAGGACACCAGGACACTCTCCGACGTTAAAAAGATTTTGCCTGTTATACAGGCAAGGCTGCAGAAATGCAAAGATTACCAGGGAAAAATCTCCCTCCTGTTTTTCCAGGAGGGAATGGAGACAAAAATTCAAAGTTCAGTATGGTTTAAGCAACCAGATAAGTATCGGCTGGAGATGGATATGGGGTCCGAGGGGAAGATGACTATGGTAATGGAAGGCAACAGGATGACCCAGGAAATCAAGCGGGCAGGGAAAAGTATGTATATGAAATGGGACATGGAAAAAACGAAATCCCTGGGGCTGAGTTCACAGGAGGAGTTTTTACCTCTTTCCCCCGCCGAATTACTTAAAAGTTTGGAGAAATCCTCCCAGCTCAGGCTACGCGGCGAGGAAAATTTGATAGGGAGAAATTGCTGGGTCCTGGAGGGAAAGGCAGAGGAAGGGGGTATAAAAAAATCTTTTCGCTGGTGGATGGATAAAGAATACGGTCTCCCGCTTAAAATGGAGGATTACGATGAGCAGGGAAAGCTTATCCAGCAAACAGCATTTGTAGAAATAAAAATAAATAGCGGGGTTTCTCCCTCAGTCTTCTCCCTGAATATTCCCGAGGGAGCAGAAGTGATAGACCTGGCTAAACTTATGGAAGAGTATCCATCCGTTCCCAAAAACCTCAAAGAAGTAAGGGAGAGCATAAAGATCCCTCCTCCTCCGGAGAAAAGTCTTCTTGTCTCCAACTTTGCGGGAAAGGGCATAGAGACGGGAATATGTTATGGCTTTTCCAGAATGTTGGCCCTGCATCTTCACTATGCATCCCACGAATTGATGTACCAGCCCACAGATTCCCGTTTTTCCCAGGTATTGAAAGAGGATGGCTATGAAAAAACCTACGCTCCCTCCCGCGCAGAAAACAAGGGATTCGGAAAAAGGATGGGGATTAGGTACATCCTGGGTGGCGAGATCGAGAAAGATGGGAAAAGCATAGTACTGCGAGCTTATCTTCTGGACAGAGTCTCGGGAAAAGAAGATAAATTTGTCTTCAAGGGTCCCCTGAAGGAATTACCTTCCCTGGGAAGCAAACTTTCTCTGGAAGTGGCCCAAAAAATAGGAGTGGAGGTTACTCCGGAAATAGAGAAATGGCTTGCACGGCCTCTCACCGCCTCCTGGAAAGAGTTTGAAATAGTCAGTGGAACTTTTGTCTCTGATAATGATGAGAAAGATATAAAAATACTGAAAAAAGCGCTGAGGAAGTTCCCCCGTTCCTACCAGGTCTACATGCAGTTAATCCTTAAAACTGTAGATACGCAAAAATACGAGGAATGTGTAACCCTCTGCGACAAAATGCTAAAGATATTCCCGGCCCATTCTCGCATTCGTCTGATTCGGGCCACGAGCCTAACTCATTTGCCGAAAAGGGCAGAAGAAGGAATAAAAGAGTTGGTAAAACTTACCCGGGAAGAACCCCAATACATTTATCCCTATATGAACCTCTCTTGCATATTCAAAGAACTTGGAAGGGACCAGGAGGCGGTAGAATGGGGAAAGAAAGCAGTAGCAGTAAATCCAGCCTCTGCGGAAGCAAGGCTGCTGCTTGCCCGCACCTACTTTGCCATGGGTCTCAATGCCCGGGCAGGTGCTTTCCCCAAATATCTTTCCCCTGAAAAGAGAAAACTGTTTTCCCTGGGGGTAACCAAGGCGAAAGAGGAAGCAGAGTATGCCATAGCCATTGATCCCAGGTACTACTGTGCCTATGGGTTCCTTATAAAAGCTTATCGGGAGAACGGGCTTACCCATCTGGGAGAGGAGGCCTTCGAGATTGCCCACCGGGGTCACCCCGAGATGATAATCAACTATGCCCGCCTGGCCGACCTTTATCGCTTTGGTTATGACTATAATCCACAGAAGCAGTATGCCGCACTGGAAAGAGCCATAAAGGAGAACCCGGATAATCCCTGGGGCTACTTTTTCTATGTTGATACCTTGTACCGTGAGATTTCCATAAAGAAACGGGGAGAACCGATAAAAATAGATATCCAGGAGCATAAAAAGAAAATAAAAGAATTGAACAGTAAAGGCTACAAAGTTATGGAAAAAAAGATAAAGGAACATCCTGATGAGGTAGACAATTACCGTTATTACGCGGAAAGAATTTTGAGAGACCTGGAGAGGGAAAAAAAGGATGGAATAGGAGTGATTGACACATATAGCCAGACAAGAAAAATGGTAGAGATAGCAGAAGCTGGAGCACGGGTAAGTAACTTTAAAGATAAGACTCTTCTCAGGCTTGCTGCAGAGGGATATACCTGGACAATGGATTTCCACAAGGCTATTGACCTTTCTCAGAAAGCATTAAAAATTGACCCCGATTACTACGAGGCGTTGCAAACCATAGTGGATGCCTACTGCAGTTTGAGAAATTTTGGGCCTGCTTTACCCTTTATAAAAAGAATGATTGAATTAAAACCTCTGGAAGGACTTCCCTATGCCCGGCTGGGCTTTGCCAACCAGAGCCTGGGCCTGCGCAAGACCTTACCCGTGTATCAGACTGCCATAGCCAAATTAAACCAGGAGATAGAAAGAGACCCTTATGCGAAAAACCCGTATCTTCTCCTCTCCTACGTTTATACCACCATGGGAGATAGAAAGAAAGCACAAGAGGTGTACAAAAGAGCAATTAAGGCACTTGAGGAAAGGATTAAGAAAGACTCTGAAGAACTTTTTCCCTACCGCGGGATGGGTTTTTTCTATGAGAAGTTAGGAAACAGGAAAAAGGCAATAGAATACTATCGTAAAGCGTTACGTCTTGATCCTTACGATTACTACGTAAAAAAACGATTAGAAGAATTGACAAAAAAGTGACTTCCTTTGGGGCTAAAAATCGCATTAGGTCCTATTAAATTCTGGGGTAAGCCTCTGTATGATTTAATCTGTATGATTTAAAATGTGGGATAGACTGCATCTTTTGTTAAATTGATATAGTAAAGGGGATAGAGCCTATTCCGATGTATATCGGGATTGGGCAGGCGGGTGTCCAGGAGAGTAGGCAAGCAGTGTTCACTGCTTACTATTTCCCCACATACTCCCTGACAATTTCCAGGTCCTTATCCCCTCTTCCGGAGAGGTTTACTATGATGATTTTGTCTTTGCTGAGCCGGGAGGATAGTTTCATGGCATAGGCCAGGGCATGGGCACTTTCCAGGGCCGGGATTATACCTTCCACTTCCGAGACGGTATGGAAGGCTTCAATGGCTTCCTGGTCAGTTACCGCGGTATACTCGGCGGTGCGGGTGTCTTTAAAATAAGAATGTTCAGGTCCTACTCCCGGATAGTCCAGCCCGGGAGCTACAGAATGAGTCTCTATTATCTGTCCATCTTTATCCTGCAATAGGTAGGAAAAGGCTCCGTGCAGGACTCCCGGCGTACCTTTTACCAGCGTGGCGGCATGTTTAAGCGTGTCTACTCCGTATCCACCTGCCTCTACGCCTATAATTTTCACTTTGTCCTGGCGGAAGGGATAGAAGAGGCCTATGGAATTACTGCCTCCTCCCACGCAGGCAATGAGGTAATCAGGAAGTCTTCCTTCTTTTGATAGAATTTGCCGCTTTGCTTCCCTGCCTATTACCGCCTGGAAATCTCTCACCAGCAGGGGATAAGGGTGAGGCCCTACCACGGAACCAATGAGGTAATGGGTGGTTTTGACATTGGTTACCCAGTCTCTGATTGCTTCGTTGATAGCATCTTTGAGGGTTTTGCTGCCGGAAGAAACCGGCACTACCTTGGCACCCAGAAGCTCCATGCGGAAAACATTCATTTTCTGTCTTTCTATATCCACCTCGCCCATGTAAACCAGGCATTCCATACCCAGGAGAGCACAAACCGTGGCCGTAGCCACTCCGTGCTGTCCCGCACCGGTTTCTGCGATAATTCTTTTTTTACCCATGCGCCGTGCCAGGAGTACCTGTCCCAGGGTGTTATTTATCTTGTGCGCACCGGTATGGAGGAGGTCTTCTCTTTTAAGGTAGATTTTTGCTCCACCGATTTTCTGGCTGATTCTTTCCGCGAAATACAAGGGGGTAGGCCTTCCGGCGTATTCACGCAGGTAGTAATTTAACTCTTTCCTGAATTCCTTATCTTTTCTTGCCGCCAGATAAGCCGACTCAAGCTCCTCCAGCAAAGGAATCAGGGTTTCAGGGACAAATTTTCCCCCGAATTTACCGAATCTTCCCTTTTTATCAGGATATTTCATTCTCCATCTCCTTTATTCTGTTTACCAGTTTTTCCATTTCTGCAAAATCTTTAATGCCCGGCTCTTTTTCCACCCCACTGGCTACATCCACTGCGTAAGGATGTACTGCTTTGATGGCTTCACATACGTTTCCCGGGTTAATGCCTCCTGCCAGGATAATGGGCACACCCAATTCTTTTGCTTTGCAGGCAATCTCCCAGTTAAAGGTTCTGCCAGTGCCACCCTTTTGCCCGGGGGTGTAGGCATCTAGGAGGAAAGCCTTAACTTTCCCGGCAAATTTTTTCATCTGCTCAATGTCTCTTTCTTCCTTTACCCGGAAAGCTTTGATAACCGGCAGGTTGAGTGCTTCTACAAATTCAGGGGTCTCCTCGCCGTGCAGCTGTACTGCATTCAGAAAAGAGAGGGCGGAAATTTCTCGTATAAGTTCCAATTTCTCATTTACAAACACCCCGATGAGGGAAACAAAGGGAGGTAATTGCAGGGAGATTGCTTTTGCTTTTTGAGGTGCAATGTAGCGGGGGCTTCCGGGATAGAAATTAAATCCCAGCGCGTCTACGCCCAGTTCTACTGCCTTCTGGGCATCCTCCAGGCGGGTAATCCCGCAAATCTTTATTTTTATCCTTATCATCTTTAAAACCTCAAAATTTTTCCCGACATAGGTTGGGAAAGTTGCGAGTCACGAGTTGCCAGTTGCGAGTTACTCCCTCCAATGTATATGGTAAATCTCAAATTCCAAGCTCCAAATCCCAAACAAACTTCAACACCTAAACCCCAAACTAACTACCAAGTGACCAGGAAACTCATTAGTTCATTGCCTCCATCTACTCATCCCCAAACCAACCTAAAGTCTAAAGTCTATGGTCTACAGTCTACCCTGCTCCTCTCAGCTCCCGCAATTTTCTCCCCGGGTGGTTGCTCCTGAGCAGAGAGGTGCCTACTAAAACCGCGTCAAAGCCTGCTTCCTGGAGAATTTTTACCTGCCGGGATGAATGCACCCCACTTTCACTCACTTTCAGGCAATTCTTGGGCAGGAGCCTGACCAGGTCCAGGCTTACCTTTATATCCACTTTCAGGGTATCCAGGTCCCGGTTATTTATCCCTATTATCTCACTTCCTGCTTTTAATGCTATCTCTAATTCTTTCTGGTTATGCACCTCCACCAAGGCCTCCATCCCTTTTTCCCTGGCAACAGAAAGCAAGTCTTGCAATAATTCCCGAGATAATATCCTTACAATGAGTAGCACTGCATCTGCCCCCTTTATCCATGCTTCCAGTATTTCAGAGGGATGCAGTAAAAAATCTTTCCTTAAGACAGGTAGTGAAGTCTTCGCCTTTAGCCGGGAGAGAAGCTCTATATTACCATGGAAGAAGTTTTCCTCGGTGATTACGGATATCGCACTCGCACCGTTCTCTTCGTATTCTTTAAGAATTTTTAGCGGGTCCCTTCCCTGTAGCAAATCCCCTTCAGAAGGAGAAGCGGCTTTGATTTCGGTTATAAAAGATATTTCCCCCGGCTTTTGCAGGCTTTGCCGGAAGGAAATTAGGGGTAGGTGGGCAGGTCTTTCACCCCTGATTTCAGGCAAGTTTTTCTTTTTCTTCTTTTCTATTATTTCATCAAGAATCACGGGAGACTCCGGGTATACTCAACCAGTGCTTCCAGCTTTTCCTTCCCTTTCCCAGAGAGAATTGCCTGGTGGGCAATATTTATCCCTTCTTTCAAGTCTTTAGCCTTGCCAGCTAAGTAGATGGCAGCTCCTGCATTAACCAGGACCATGTCTCTCCTGGCATCTTTAATTTCCCCGGCGAGAATGCCTTTTAAGATACGGGCATTTTCTGTTTTATCCCCGGCTTCAATATCTGCTGGCGAGCATTTCTTAAAACCAAGTTCTTCCGGGGTCAATGTGTACTCTCTTATTTTACCCTCTCTGTATTCTGCTACCAGGGTGGGCCCGGTAAGGGTAATTTCATCGTAACCGTCTTTGCCATGCACTACCATGGCCGCTATATGTCCCAGGTTTTTTAGCACCTCGATGAGAGGGCGGATAAGGTGTGCACTATAAACCCCTACGATTTGAATGTTGGCCAGGGCAGGATTGGAAAGAGGTCCCAGGATATTGAAAATGCTGCGCATGCCCAGTTCTCTGCGCACGGGAGTGGCATACTTCATGGCCGGATGGAAAGAAGGGGCAAAAAGAAAACCAATACCAATTTCCTGGATGCATCCAGCTACCTGGGAAGGAGTCAGCTCTAACTTCACGCCTAACTCATTCAGCACATCCGCACTCCCGCACCCGGAGGATACTCCCCGGTTGCCATGCTTTGCTATTTTTATGCCTGTTCCGGCTACCACAAAGGCTGAGACAGTGGAAACATTGAAAGTATGCTTACCATCGCCTCCTGTGCCGCAGGTGTCCAGCAGTCCCTCTTCTCTATCCACTTCCACGCGGAGGGATTTTTCCCGCATTACTTTTGCTGCTTCGGTAATCTCTTCTATGCTCTCTCCCTTCATTTTAAGAGCCACCAGAAAGGCTCCTATCTGGCCAGGAGTGGCTTTCCCCTCCATTATACTCAACATTGCCTCGCGCATCTCCCGGGGGTTAAGGTTTTCCCTGTTGGCCAATTTTTTAATAAATTCCTTCATAACTTCACCTCCCCAGAGCAAGAAAATTCTCCAGTAATTTCAAGCCTTCCCGGGTAAGAATGGATTCGGGATGGAACTGCACCCCCTCCAGTATAAACTCTTTATGCCTGATACCCATAATCTCTCCCTCTTCGGAGCGGGCACTGATTTCAAAACAGGAAGGCAGGCTTTTCTCTTCCGCAGCAAGGGAATGGTAGCGGGTAGCCACGAAAGGGTTTGGGAGGGAGGTGAATATGGTTTTCCCGTCATGATGTATAGAAGAAGTCTTCCCATGCATGAGTCTTTTGGCCTGGATAATCTTCCCGCCAAAGGCATAGGCAATGGATTGATGTCCCAGGCACACCCCAAGAATGGGAATCTTACCGGAGAAAGTTTTCACCACTTGCACGGAAATCCCGGCTTCCCTGGGGGTGCAGGGACCGGGAGAAATTACAATGTACTGAGGAGCAAGTTTCTCTATCTCCTGGATAGTAATGGCATTGTTTCTAAACACCTGCACCTCTTCTCCCAATATCTCCAGATATTGCACCAGGTTATAGGTAAAAGAATCAAAATTATCAATCATTAAAACCATAAAACAACCCTTTTCATCTAAATATTATGTGGTATTTATATTATAAAATAAAGCCTCTCCATTAACAGATACAAAACTAAAAACCCTAAACTCTAAATACAAAATCCTAAATAAACCCAAATACCTAAACTCAAAACTCTTACCCAGGCAATCAACTCACTATTTACTGTTTACCATTCACTCCTTATCGCTTACTTCAATCCATTTTTAGACCAGTCAATAGCGGCCAGCAAAGCCCGGGCTTTGTTGACTGTCTCCTCGTATTCCTTCTCAGGGATGGAATCTGCTACTATGCCCGCTCCTGTCTGCACGAACAGGCGATTCTGGTAGACCATAATGCTCCTTATGGTTATACAGAAATCGAGGTTACCGGCAAAATCAAAGTAACCCACGGCTCCTGCGTAGGGTCCTCTGCGGGAAGGCTCCAGCTCTTCTATAATCTCCATAGCCCTTACCTTGGGTGCGCCGCTGACTGTGCCAGCAGGGAAAGCTGCCCTTAAAACATCAAACCCGTCTTTCCCTTTTTGCAGCTTTCCCACCACGTGGGAAACTATATGCATTACATGCGAGTATCTCTCTATCCCCATGAGTTCGGTAACCTTAACACTCCCCCCCTCAGCTACTCTGCCTACATCGTTCCTGGCCAGGTCCACCAGCATAATATGCTCCGCTTTCTCCTTCTCGTCAGAAAGAAGTTCTTTCTCCAACTCTTTATCCTTCTCTTCGTTTCTTCCCCTTTTGCGGGTTCCTGCAATAGGCCTGACCTCAATAAGATTATTTTCCATCCTTACCAGCACTTCGGGAGAGGCTCCCAGCAGCTTAACCTGGCCAAAGTCCAGGTAGAACATGTAGGGAGAAGGATTTATGCTTCTTAAAGCGCGGTAAATAGCAAAAGGGCTGCCGGCAAATTTCCCTTCCCATCGCTGGGAGATAACAGTCTGAATTATATCCCCCTGGTATATATATTTTTTTGCCTTTCGTACTGCCTCTTCAAAGTGACTCCTTTCAAAGTTAGATTCCAAGCTGGAAAGGGAGATATCCGGGGAAGCAGGGACATCCTTTTCTAAAAGAGTGCTCATAATTTCTTCGGTGCGTTCTTCCGCTTGCTTCTTCCCTTCCGGCAAATCTGTCTCCCGCAGGTCAATAAAGGTGAGCACTTTTACTTTATGCGTGGCATGGTCAAATATTATAAGAGACTCCGGGATGATAAACATGGCTTCTGGAAAAGGGATATCCCGCACGGCAAGCTCCGGCAGCTTCTCCCAGCACCTTACCATATCGTAACTAAAATACCCTACCAGCCCTCCCTGGAAACGCGGCAGGTCCTCACTCTTGGTAAATTTGAGCTTCCCCATGAATTCTCTTAACTCTACCAGGGGATCGGGTGAAGTTTTTACTTCCCGGTAGCTATTCTTACCCTCGATGGTTAAAACCTTTTCCCGGTAAGTAATCTGGTAGAGGGGAGAAACCCCGATAAAACTATACCTTCCCCATTTCTCTCCCCCTTCGGCGCTTTCCAGGAGGAAGGAGGGAGAATTACCGCATATCTTGAGGTATCCTCCCACAGGAGTTAAAGTATCAGCCAGAAATTCGTGGTAATAAGGGATGAGGTTTCCCTCGCTTAC
>JAADFP010000006.1 GCA_013152825.1 Caldisericota bacterium
TGGTCATCGGACCTAAATAAATCACAAATCACTCCCGATATAAATCGGGACAAACCCCAAACAAACTCCAATACCTAAAATCCCAACTAATTACCAAGTAACCAGGGAACTCATTTGTTCACTGCTCTCATCTACCCATCCTCTGAACCAACCTAAAGTCTATGGTCTAAAGTCTAAAATGTATCCTGCATCCTGTATCTGAGTTCTCTCCACTCGTCTTCACTTTGTGCCTCTCACTTATTCACTATTTACCGTTCACTGTTTACTACTCACTGCTCACCGTTTACTATTTACTGCCCCTCCCCTCGCTACTTGCTACTCACTACTTATCTACTACTCACGCCTTACGCCTTACTGTTCACTACTTCCCCAGTCTATAGTCTAAAGTCTCCAATTATGTCTGCTTGCCTATCTGTGCCAGCATTCCCAGAAGCGCAAAAGTTACCACCAGGGAGCTCCCTCCTGCACTTACCAGAGGTAGGGGAATTCCCTTTGTAGGCAAAAGTCCTACGTTTACCCCCATATTTATAAAAGCCTGTCCCGTAATCATCAGGGTGATTCCCAGGGTCAGGTAGGAAGCATACAGGCTGGAGGCTCTTTTTGCGATGATTAATCCGGTTATCAGAATACAGAGGAAGAGGAGCACGACTAAAGATGTCCCTATGAATCCCAGCTCTTCCCCTATTACAGCAAAGATAAAATCGTTGTGTGCACTGGGAAGGTAAAGTAATTTTTGCCTTCCTTCTCCCAGTCCTCTTCCCAGTATCCCCCCTGAGCCCACGGCAATAAGGGATTGTATCAGATTGTATCCGGAGGTTTGGGGGTTTTTCCAGGGGTTCAGAAAGGCAATTATCCTGTTTTTACGGTATTCCTTGGTGAAGATAAGAGCATAGAGAGTAGGAAGGGAGAGCAGAAAAAGGCCAAAAAGATGTTTCAGGGATGCGCCCCCTACAAAGAAAAGACAGAAAGATACTCCGGCTATAAGTAACCCGGTCCCCAGGTCGGGCTGGAGGAGAAGAAGGATCAGGAATGCGCCGATAGTGAGAAGGGGAGGGGTCAACCCTTCAAAAAAGTTGCTTACTTCTTTCTTTCTTCGTTCTAAGAGGTCTGCCAGCCAGATAAGTATGGTGAATTTGATCAATTCGGAAGGTTGGAAGGTAAAACCTCCTGCTCTCAGCCAGCGTTTTGCTCCACCTGCTTCCCAGCCCAGGGGAGAAAGGGTTAGAAGTATTAGGAAAAAACTGAAGAAGAGCAGCGGCTTGGCAAGCTTTCGCCATTTCTGGTAGTTAAACTTGTAGGTTGCCATAAAAACTAAAATTCCCAGCGAGAGCCATACTAAATGCCTTACTAAAAAGAAATAGGGATTGTTGAATTTTTCTTCTGCAAAGGCAATGGAAGAGCTGTATACCATTATTATTCCAAACATGGAGAGAATGACTGTTACCAGGATGATGAGGCGATCCTTTCTCATGGCAATTCCTCCACTAATTTACGAAAGACTTCTCCACGCTCTTTAAAATTAGAGAACATGTCAAAACTTGCACAGGCAGGTGAAAGTAGTACCGTATCTCCGTAGGAGGCGGATTTAGAAGATATTTTAACGGCCTCGGGAAAGGATTTAACTTTGATTACCTCTATTAAAGGGGAAAATTCCTGGTAAATTTTATCCCGGGATTCTCCGATGGCTATTATCTTTTTAAGGTGTGTTTTAGTTAGTGAAAAAAGTGGAGAGTAATCGTTTCCTTTATCCTGCCCCCCCAGTATAAGGATGATGCCGGGCGGCAGGGAAAGAAGGGCATGATATACTGCATCTACGTTTGTAGCTTTTGAGTCATTCACGAATTGTATTCCTTTCCACCAGCGGACTATCTCTAAACGGTGTGGCAACCCGGGAAAAGTCCTTGCTTTTTCTCTCAACAGAGAAAGAGGTTTACCCAGAAGAATACCAGCAGCCAGAGCCGCAGTCAAGTTGGAAAGGTTATGTCTGCCCTGCAGTCTCCATTCCCTTACCGGCATAACGGCTTCTTCTTTTTTATCTCTCCAGATTATCCAGTTATCTTTTACAAAACAGCCGGGCCGGGAATGGTGAGTGGCAGAAAAGAAATAGTTCCTGGCGTTTGTTTTTTGCAATTCCCACCAGTCTTCTTCTGCATTCCATAGTGTAAACGTATTTTTCTCCTGGTCCTGGAAAATGCGCATTTTTGCCGAGCGGTAATCGTTAAAATTGGCATGCCAGTCCAGGTGGTCCGGGGATATGTTCAGGATGATGGAGAGGTAAGGCTGGAATTTTTTTACACTCTTTAGCTGAAAACTGCTTATTTCCAGGATTAACCAGGAAGGAATTTCCCCTGTGCGTAATAATCTGGTAATGGGAATTCCTACATTTCCTGCAATTTCTGCTTCCTCTCCCAGCAGGTGCTTTAATAGGTGAACCGTGGTAGTCTTTCCGTTGCTTCCCGTGACTCCTATGTAAGGGGAGGAGAGATGCATTAAACCCAGGTCTAACTCGCCGATGACTTCTTTCCCCTCTTCTTTTAGCTCCTGTATCCATACCTCAGCAGGGTTTACTCCCGAAGATAGTACTACAAGGTCTGCCTCTCTAATGCGGGAGAGAGTGTGTTTACCCAATTCTCCCTGGATGCCTTTCCTGGTTAATCCTTGCAGTCTTTTCTCAAGCTCGGGAGAGGTGTTTCTTTCAGTAATCCATACTTCTGCTCCTTTTTCTTGCAAGAAAAGCGCAGCTTCCATGCCGCTTATGCCCAGCCCCACCACGCTAACCTTCTTTCCTCTAAGTTTCATCTTAATTTGAATGTTGCCAGGGCAAGTAAAGCTAATACTATGGATAGTATCCACATCCTCAGGGTTATTTTTGTTTCGGGAACTCCGTTATACTGGAAGTGGTGATGTAAAGGTGCGATCAGAAAGACCTTTTTTCGAAACAGCCGCCAGGAGACTACCTGGAGTAATACGCTAAAACCTTCTAACATGAATACTCCACCTACCAGAAACAGCAGGATTTCTTGCTTGGTTATCAGGGCTACGGTAGCCAGGGCACCTCCCAGTGATAGGGCACCTGTGTCTCCCATGAATACTTCAGCAGGGTAGGCATTAAACCAGAGAAATCCCAGGCATGCTCCTATAAGGGAGGAAGCCAGTATCATCAGTTCGCCGCTGCCGTTTACATAAGGAAGGAAGAGATAATGGGAAAATTTGACATTACCGATTATGTAGCTTACCGCGGCATAGAATAAGAGAGGGATGAGATAACATCCGGTGGCCAGTCCATCCATGCCGTCGGTTATATTCACTGCATTGGTGATGCAGGTGAAGAAGAAGGCCACGAAAAGCGGGTAGAATGGCCCCATATCCCAGGTTACGTTTTTGAAGAAGGGAAAAGTGAGAGTATGAAAAGTGTGTCCAGGCTGGAGGTACAGATACAACCCTATCCCTAATCCTCCTATTGCCTGCCAGAGAAGTTTTACTTTTTTGTCCAGACCCATGGAATTTTGTTGGTAGAGTTTTTTCCGGTCATCCCATATTCCCAAAAGTGCCATCCAGATTATTGAGCCGGTTACCAGCCACACGTATGGATTTTTTAGATTGCCCCAGAGCAAAAGAGTGATAATGAAAGCAAAGAGGATGATTACCCCTCCCATGGTGGGAGTGCCGAATTTTGCCTGGTTTATTTCATTTAGACGTTCGCAGCATTCTCTTTTGTTGTAATCCCGTATGCCTATATTTTTAAGGCGGCGGATTATATTTGGGGAAATTATCAGTGTGATAATAAATGAGGTGAAAATGGCCATCAGGGAACGGAATGTCAAATACCGGAAGACGTTAAAAGCCGGGAATATGTCTTTAAGCGGGTAAATTAAGTGATAAAACATCGTTTACCAGAGCCTCCATTTTTAATGCTCGTGAACCTTTAATTGCTACTATGTCTCCCCTGCGCAGGATTTTCCTGAGCAGAGAGGATGCTTCTTCTGTGGAATGTAAAAAATAAGATTCTTTCTTGTCTTTTATTTCTTCATAGGTAAAGTGGGTGAGGTTGCCGATGGTGATTATTGTTTCTACGAATGAACGGGAAATGTGCTTGCCTAACTGGCGGTGATAAAATTCTTCTTTTTTGCCCAGTTCTTTCATTTCACCCATTACCAGGACTTTTTTACCCCGGCAACGGATATGGTTTAATATTTTCAGCACTTCTTTCATGGCCTGGGGATTGGAGTTGTAGGTATCATTAAGAACCTCAATCCCATCGGATTTTATTAGCTGCAATCTCCCCTCTACTCCGGGAAAGATAGAGAGGCGTTTTGCCACTTCTTTTAGGGGCAGGGCAATAATTTCTGATACAGCCATGGTGCAAAGTGCTGCATAAACAGGCGGGTATCCCGGGATAGAAAGAGATACGTGAGTCTTCTTTACTTTGAATTCAGGGGTAAAGTTCTCCTGAAAGGTTAGCCCTTCCGCGATGAAGTCGCCTTTTTCCAGTCCAAAGGTAATTTTTCTCAAGGGGTACGGTTCCAGAAGGGTCTTAATGTAGGGTGCATTTTCAGGAAAGATAATTGCGCGTGAGGTAAACTGGGCGATTTTGGCTTTTTCCTGTGAAATCTGTTTCAGTGTTTTTAACCCTTGCAAGTGCACAGGATAAATGTTAGTAATGATGCCAATATCCGGAGAGGCAATTTGGGAGAGGATTTCCATCTCTCCGAATTGATTAATTCCTCCTTCTAAAATTACCCAGTCCGTTCCCTCTGGTGTAGAAAGCAGGGTGAGAGGTAGCCCTACCCGGTTGTTAAAATTTTTTTCCGGAGCATGCACAGAAAAGTAGGGAGAAAGTGTCCATTTAATCATTTCCCTTGTGGTGGTTTTTCCGCAGCTTCCCGTAACCATAATCACTTTTATCCTTCTCTTTTGTCGCAGATAAGAGGCAAGCTCTCCCAGAGCTTTCAGAGTATCCTTTACCTTTATCAATGTGCCCGGGAAGCTTTGTTGGGTATCTTTTTCTATTACTGCTCCGCCTGCTCCCCGGGAAAAGGCCTGCGAGAGAAAATCGTGAGCGTCAAAGCTTTTTCCTTTTAAGGCAATAAACAATTCTCCCTCTTTAACCGTGCGGGAGTCTGTGCTTACTCCCGAGAAACAGCGCGTTTTTACCTGCAGGAGTTCACCTTTTGTGGCGGTGAGTACCTCTTGCAATTTCCACTTCATACTTTTACTCGCAAAAAACGTTTTCTTAATGCTTGCTTTACTGTATCCTGGTCACTAAAAGGGATTATTACATCCTTCCATATCTGGTGATTTTCGTGGCCTTTCCCTGCTACTACCACCGTATCCCCTGCTTGCGCCATTGATACGGCTTTATAAATTGCTTCTTCTCTGTCGGGAATTGTCAGGTATTTCCTTTTCTCTATACCCTTCTGTATATCCTTTATAATCTGGATGGGATCTTCACCACGGGGATTATCGGAAGTAATGATGACCATGTCACTCAAGGATGAGGATATTTTCCCCATCATCGCCCTTTTTCCCTTGTCCCTGTCTCCTCCACACCCGAAAACAGTAATAACTTTTCCCGCAGTGAGTTTTCTTACACTTTTCAGGATGTTCTCCAGAGCATCGGGAGTGTGTGCATAGTCCACTACCACCTTGGTGCCTCCTTTTGCTATAACTTCAAATCTGCCCGGCACGCTTTTTACGCTCTTCAGCCCCTGTCTTATTTCCTTCCATTCCATCCCTTCTGTTCTCGCCCAGGTAATGGCACTCAGGGCATTGTAGAGGTTAAATTCTCCTGCCAGAGGGATAAATAATTCTTCTTCCCCGTGACCCTCTTCCAGGATGGTGAAGTGAATGCCCTCCCATTGGGAGGAGAATTTTAATACCTGTATATTGGCCCCTTTTTTCTTTCCGAAGCTCTTGAAAGTGATTCCTTCCTCCGGTGAAATGCGGGAAAAGTAGGGGTCATCCAGGTTGAATATTACCGTGCGGTTTTTTTTGTTGCTTTTCTTCAAAAGGTGCAAAAGCTTCAATTTGGCGGCAAAGTATTCCTCCATGGAGGAATGAAAATCGAGGTGGTCACGGGTAAGGTTGGTGAAAATCACCGTATCAAAGAGCATTGCTTCCACTCTTCCGGTCACTAAGGAATGGGAAGATACTTCCATGACTACACTGCGTACCCCTTCTGCTTTCATGGCAGAAAGGATTTCAAAAAGGGTAAGGGGGGTAGGAGTGGTAAGGGAGGCAGGGAGTATTCTATCCCCCCAGGCATAGTATATGGTGCCTATTTTCCCGGCCTTTTCTCCCCTTAGATTCAAAAGGTGAGAAATAATATGAGAGATGGTGGTCTTCCCATTTGTGCCGGTTATACCAATTATTTTCAGTTTTTCACTTGGCTCTCCGTAGAAACGATGGGCCAGGAAAGAGAGCGATTTATGCGAATCTTCTACCTGTATCCACAGGGGAAACGGGTACTTGATTTCTTTTTCCACTATTAGAGCAACTGCACCTCTGCTTGCTGCCTCCGGGATAAAATCGTGCCCGTCCTGCTTTTCTCCTTTTAAAGCAACAAAGAGGTAGCCGGGTTTGATTCTCCTGGAATCATCACTTATCCCCTTTATGTCTACAGCCGGGTTACCTGCCAATTTCTTAACTTTTACGCTATTTAGTAGTTCTTTTAATTTCATTTCTTTGCCATTATTCGTCCCTGTAGCTGAGGTGTCCAGTAGCAGAGGACCCTTTCTATTACTCTCTTAAAGCAGGGAGCTGCAATCTCTCCCCCGTAATGGTTTGTTTTTGGCTCGTCTATCACAATCAGGAGCAGGAGCTCCGGATGAGACGCGGGCAGAAAACCTATGAAAGAAGCAGTGTATTTTCCTGAGTTGTACCCCTTGCCAGGCACATATTTCTGGGCAGTTCCTGTTTTCCCGCCTATACTGTAGCCGGATATCTGTGCTTTTCTTCCCGTTCCTCTTTCTACCACTCCTACCATCATTTCTCTCATAATCTCTGAAGTGCGGGAAGAGATAACTTGCCTCACCACTTCCTTCTTTCGGCGGAGACTGCTTTCTCCGCTCCTTTCAATTTCTTTAACTATATAAGGTTTCAATAGGTATCCTCCATTGATGACCGCTGCTACGCCCATGACCAGCTGGAGAGGGGTAACCCCTATCTCCTGCCCATAGGGTATGGAGGCAATACTTACCCTGGACCATTTAGAGTAGGGTCTTAGAATGCCTTTTTCTTCACCCGGAAGGTCGATCCCGGTCTTTTCTCCAAAACCAAATTTCCTTATATATGTGTAAAGTTTCTTCTCTCCCAGTTTCATGCCTATCTTGGTCATCCCTATATTGGAGGAATGCCATAATATTGCCTTTACGCTTAGCCAGCCATAGGGCTCGTGGTCGTGAATGGTGCGGTTGTAAAGGGTAAAATTGCCATTTTCGCAGAAAATCTCTTTTCCCGGAGATATTACCCCTTCCTCCAGGGCAGAGGCCATGGTAATTACCTTGAAAGTAGATCCGGGTTCGTACACCATGCTTATTGCTCTGTTTTTATAATTAGAAGGAGAAGATTCCCAGAAGCGGTTTGGGTCAAAAGAGGGATAGGAGGCCATAGCCAGAATTTCTCCGGTCTGCGGGTTCAGGAGAATGCCGACACTTGCCCTGGCTCCTGTTTTCTTATGTGTTTTACTTAACTCGTCCTCCAGTATATACTGGAGTTTTTCATCCAGGGTAAGTTTTATCCGATAACCCTCCTGTGGGCGCACCAGTGTCTTACGTGAGGAGGGAAGTATTCTTCTCCTCCCGTCTTTTTCTGCCTGGATAATTCCTTTTTCCCCCTTGAGATACCTATCATAGAATAGTTCTACTCCATAGAGTCCCCTGCGGTCTTTTCCGACAAACCCTAAAATAGGAGCAGCTAAAGGGCCGGAAGGATAGAATCTTCTGAACGATTCCTTCCATTCGATTCCTTTCAACCTATATTTTTGTAATTCCTTTACTAACTCCGGGTCCACACTTTTTCTCAGGTAAACGAATCTTCCCAGAGTCAGCTTTTTACTCAGCGTCTCTTCCGGGTATCCCAACAAACTGGCTATTTTAGCCAGTTTCTCACTCTGTGGGAGGGAAGATATAGGCCGGTAAAAAACAGAGTAGCTGATTCTGTCCATGGCCAGAGGGATACCGTTTCTGTCCACAATCTCCCCTCTCTGAGGGGTAATGGTGATAGAAGTATCCTGTAACTTACGTGCTTTCTGGAAAAAGAAGTCTTGTTGTAGAATTTGTACCTGAAAAAGTCTCAGGATAAGAAGCAGGTAAAGGAAAGGCAGGAAAATAACTAACCAGAAAAATCTTCCTCTGTAAGGTATCATTTCAATTCCCTGATATCAGATATTTCCATCTCTATCATTCCCATTTCTCTGCCTTTTTCCCCCAGATACATGGGAGAATGAAGATAAAAGACGATTTTTTCCAATCGTTCCTTTTCTCTTTTTAACTTTTTGTTTTTACCGATTTCCTGGTTTAGAGAGTAGTCCAGAAGAGTGGTAAGGTTTTTTAGATGTATGTAGAAGAATCCAATAACAAGTAATATTCCGAGAAGCAGGGCTACTTTTAATCCCTGGGAGAATTTTTCTTTCCGGGATTTAATATACTTTTTTTTAACCTTCATAATTTTTCTCCGGCTCGTAATTTTGCACTGCGGGAACGTGGATTCATAGCAATTTCTTCTTTGGCAGGACGAATTGGCTTGGGAGTATGAATTATAAATTTACCCTGGTTTTTCAAATTGCGGAATGTTTTTTTAACGATTCTATCTTCCAGAGAATGATAGGTTATTACCACTACCTTTCCTCCCGGATTAAGCAGCTCAGGTATTTCTGTTAAAATAGCGCTCAAATGGTCAAGTTCTCTATTCACAGTAATTCTCAAGGCCTGGAAAATGAGGGTGGCAGGATGTATTTTCCCTCTTCTATTAATGGCTTTCTCTATAATCTCCCTGAGTTGTCTGGTGGTGGAAATTTTATTCTTTTTTCTTGCTTCTACAATTGCGCGGGCTATTTTTCGAGCCCTTTTTTCTTCTCCAAAGGTATAAAATAAATCTGCCAGTTCTCCGACAGAAAAAGTGTTTACAATTTCGTAGGCTGTTAATTTTTCTTTCTGGTCGTATCTCATATCCAGAAATTCATCTTGCTGAAAGGAAAATCCTTTCCCCGAGTCTTCAATATGAAAGGAGGAGAACCCCAGGTCCAGGAGTACTCCGTCAACTTTTACTGTCCCCTCTTGATGAAGAATATTTCTAAGGTTAGAGAAGTTTCCCCACCTCAACGTCACCCTCCTGTAGCGAGTCAAGTTTTCGCTGGCTCGCTTTAGTATCTCTCTATCCCGGTCTATCCCTATAATCCTTATACGGGGAAAATTCTTTAAAAGATATAAAGTATGGCCTCCCTCTCCCACCGTGGCATCCACATAAATACCTTTCTTCTCCCAGACTAAATACTGGGCGACTTCTTGCGCCATGACCGGGACATGAGTCATATCTCATACTCTTTAAGATTAGCTGCTATATCCTCAATAGAGGTGTCGGTTTTTTGGAAATATTCTTCCCACTTATCCTTACTCCATATTTCTATCCTGTCTCCCACCCCGATAATTACAATTTCCCGGCTGATCCCGGCGTATTCTTTCAAGTATTGGGGGAGGGGAATTCTTCCCTGTGCATCCATCTCGCATTCATATGCACCGGAAAAAAGATGCCGGGTAAATTGCCTTGCTTCTGGAAGTGTAAGGGGCAGGCGGGAAACTTTCTGTGATAGTGTTTCCCACTCATTTAAAGAATAAAGTAGTAGGCATTTATCCAGTCCACGTGCTAAAATAAAGACCCTCCCGAAGGGGACGAGTTTTTCTCTTAACTTGGCAGGGATGAAAAAGCGATTTTTATCGTCCAGTGTAAACTTATATTCACCGTATAATCCTAATTTATCCCTATGCTCCACTATACCCCACTATACCCCACTACCGCACCACTTGTAAAGTGGGAGGATTTTTCTCTTTGCGGTTTTCAGCCCCAATATGTAGTATGCTGCTGTATGTGCAGCCTCAATCCGTTGAGGTTTTCCGCTCATTTTACCTATTAGGAGAAGACTATAGACCAGAGACTTTAGACTATAGACGTTAGGCTATAGACTTTAGTAGCGAGGGAAGAGGGAGTAAGCAGTAAATAGTAAACGGTGAGCAGTAAGGAGTAAATTGGTTCCCTGGTTTATTGCTCGCCTGTCATGCCCGCGAAAGCGGGTATCCACGCAAGATTTTAGACCATAGACAATAGACTTTAGGTTAGTTCAGAGGATGGGTAGACGGGAGTAGTGAATAGTAAGCAGTAAACAGTGATTAAGTAAGTAAGGGAAATAAGAGAGGCACAAACCCGCCTGCTCCCAGCGGGCGGGCAGGCCTGCTTGCGTCCCGATGGAAATCGGGACAGGCAGGAATGACGTTTTCCCCTGCTTACACCCCCGAGGTGTAAATTCTGTATCCTTAGACAAGAAGGGTGGGGAGCAGGGGCATTATTCTAATATTCTTAAGAATTTGAGAATAAAGAGCAGCGATGCGTTTTGAGCCTTCATTTTTTGCCTATTCCCCATTCACCGACTTATAGAAGAGCAGGGTATCTTGGTTTCTTAGTTCCCTGGTACCTTGGTATCCTGGTTCCCTGGAGGAAAGTTAGGATTTAGGGTTTTTTTGATAAGATGGAGGGATGAATGGAACTGGCAACTTGTAACTCGTGACTCGTAACTTTTTTACGATTGACGACTTACGTATGACGTTTCTCCCGACGCCTGTCGGGACGCAACCGCAACCGGTTGACGAGTTAGACTATTTCTCTCACTATATACTCAGGATGAGACAGCTCTTTTCCTTGAAGCAGGAGTTGAATCAGATTATAATGAAGCTATGGAACTAAGGACAGATTTACTTCCCCGTCAGGTTCAAAGACTGCTTCTTCTTCCCCAGATGCAGCAGGCCATGCAAATTCTCCAGTTACCTATCATGGAATTGAGGAATATCCTGGAGCAAGAGCTGCAACAGAATCCTTTTTTAGAAGTAGTAGAGAAAGAAATGAAAGAAGAAGAGGAAGAGATTAACGACCCTCTTTTAGAAGAAATCCTTAATTTAGATGACAACTGGAGAGACTATTTCCGGGCTACGCAGAATATCCGGGAAAGAGGAAGGGAGGATTATACCCACGAGATTTCTGCACGTCCGCCTTCTCTTCAGGATACTTTGTTGCGTCAGCTCAGGATGTCTGATCTTTCTCCTCACGAACAGGAAATAGGAGAGATCCTTATTGCTAACATAGATGAAAACGGTTATCTTAAGTTTCCTCTGGAGGATATTGCTGAAGTATTAAAAATTGCTCCTTCGGAGGTAGAGAAAGTTCTGAAAGTTATCCAGTCATTTGATCCTCCTGGAGTGGGCGCTAGAAATCTGGAAGAGTGCCTTTTACTGCAATTGGAAAGGAAGGGGAATGCTAATCCGCTACTTAGCCGGGTTATCAGGGAATACCTGGGAGATATTGCGGGGAAAAAGTTTTCTTTTCTGGCAAAAAAGCTGGGGATTTCAGAAGAAGAGGTAAGAAAGATTGCCGGAGAAATTGCCGCTTTGGAACCCAGGCCGGGCAGGGAGTATTCTTCGCTTCGTCCCCTGTATATAACGCCTGATGTAAGTGTGAAGAAAACTGCGCGGGGCTATTCCGTGTTGGTAAACCAGGATGAAGTTCCTCCTATAAGAATAAGTCCTTTGTATAGAAAAATACTGGAGGAAAGGAAGAAGAAAAAGAAGGAATACCAGTTTTTGAGGGAGAAGTTAAGAGATGCTGTGTGGTTGCTAAAAAATTTGAATGGCAGGTATGATTTGATAAAAAAGGTTGCGGAATTTATCGTGGAGAAACAGAAAATGTTTTTTGATAAGGGGCCGAAACACCTTAAGCCCCTTACTTTAAAAGAAGTAGCTGATGTCCTGGGAGTACACCCTTCTACCGTGAGTCGGGTTACTTCGCGCAAGTACATGGAGACACCACGGGGTGTTTTCCCCATGAAGTATTTCTTCAGTGGTATGGCACCGGGTAACGAGGATATGTCCAGTACCTCGCTTAAAGAGGAGGTTAAAAAGATTATTGAAAATGAGGACCCTGAAAATCCGTTGAGTGATGAGAAAATAGCCCGGATTCTTAAAAGCAAGGGGTTTCCCATTGCCCGGAGAACAGTGAGTAAATACAGGGAAGAATTGTCTATTCTTCCTGCTCGTATGAGAAGAAAATAGGTAGTGTTACATGGTTGGTGAATTAGAGAAAAAACTGGAGGCACTCTCGCGCATTTCTTATGCTATTACTTCTGACCAGTATATTGAAGATATTTTGAAGCTTATTGTGACGGTTACTGCTGAAGTTATGGGGTTCAAGATATGTTCTCTTATGCTATTGAATCCAGAAAAAAAGGAATTGACCATAAGGGCTACTCAATCAATAAGTAATAAATACCTACATAAGCCTCCTGTTAGATTGGGAGAGGGAATTGCCGGTAGAGTAGCCCTGGAAAACAGACCCATTGTATCGCCTGATGTGCGAGAAGATCCGCGTTATTTTTACCGGGAGATTGCCAAAGAGGAAGGGTTATGTTCACTTTTATCTTTGCCTTTAAGGGTAAAAGGAAGAGTGATAGGGGTGTTGAATTTTTATACTTCGGAACCCCATGAATTCACTCCGGCAGAGATTCATATCCTGGAATCCATTGCCAATCAAGCTGCTATCGTGATAGATAACTGGAAACTTATGATTGAAACGCAAATCATCAGAGAAGAACTGGAAACAAGAAAGATAGTAGAAAGGGCAAAAGGGGTTCTTATGAAAGAGGAAAATATAAGCGAGGCAGAAGCCTACAATCTTATGAGAAAATACTCCATGAAAACAAGAAAACCCATGAAGGAAATTGCCGAGTCCATCATCCTTACCTATGACTTAAGGGAGAAAAAATCAGCGGCGGGTAAAAAATCAGGTAGAGGCCCTCAGCCCGACGGTAAAACGCATCCTGCTTTATCCAAGTAACCTCTCAGAAAAGAGGGGAAACAGGTTAGTATGTTACGGGGTAAGACCAGGTCCTCTCCACAAAAAAACTGAGGACTAATTCGTATTCTCTATCCATATATATCCCTGGAATTTCATTTTATTGGGGGCCACCCTGTATTCCAGTACTCTTCCTTTGAGACGAGAAGGAGAGATTTTGATAATCCCCTTACGAGAAGACCCGGCAAAGGAAACAGAGGGAAGATTCCCCCCCTTCACCTGTAAACTCTTTTTTACCCTTCCTTCCCAGATGGTTGTCCAGTCTTCTTCAAATTCAGGGAAGCTATTGCTTTGGTCAGCAAAATATTCTGTGTACTCATCTTTTAACATCAAGGAAGCATGCACTTCCCTGATATTAAATTCTTCTTCTTTTCTCCCCTCCCAGGACCATTCGATTCTGTTATCTTTCACCTGTATTCTCCACCTTTGGAATAGAGGGAGAAAGAAATGCCTGCCCTCGGCCACAAGCTCTCCTTCTTTCTCCTTATGTACTTTCCATGTTCCTTTAAATGACTCCCGCCATCCTTCCGGAGTGAGGATGCTTACATAGAGACCCCAGGAAGAAGTGAGTTCTCTTCCCTGGCAAAAAATCCTTCCCCTTCCTCTGTCCATGAAAAAGGAGATATTGCCTGCTTCCAGCCCCTGCTCCTGGAGTTTCCTTAATGTTTCCTTTCTCTCCTGTTCTCTCTGTTGGTGGAAATTGTTCTCTTTCTCAATGAGGGATACTTTTCCCTTAAAAAGCAAGTTCCTCCCCTTTTCTATGCTAACCTTGTATCCCTTGAAATGTTGCAGGATAATCATCTCCTTTTTCTTCTCAATAAGAGAAAAGATATTCTCCTTCTCCTCAATGCTAAAACAAAGAAGCTTACATTTTTCGCCCTTTACAGATAGAAAAGGGGTAGGAGCCGGGGTATCGGGAAACCAGCGGAGATTTTTTGAGAAATCTCCTTCTTCTCTCAGGGTGAACCATTTATCAAAAAAGGGAAGAAGATTAAGAACCACCCGGGGATTTGTTAGTGCTAATTTCTCTTCGCTTATTATCTCTATTTCCCAGTTTAAGCTAGCTTTTTCGTCGCGGATACGGAAAAGGGCATACAGGGGCAAATTTTCCCAGGTAAACTTTATCTCTTTTTCCTGTTCTGAGAAGAAGCGGGATATTTTACCGGCATCTGGCAGGTAGTGTTGTCCCTGGTATTCAAATAGCAGGGCTAATCCTCCCGGGGCAGTAATTTCCTGCTCTCCCGAGAAGATTTTAATTTGCCCTTCTTCTATCCTGTAGATGTTTCCCTCGGCCTTTTTTTTCTGCTTTAGAGGTAAGAGAGCAGGGGGAATAAGTTGCATCCGGCCGGAAAAAATAAGGTGCTTGCCAGGCATCCATTCTTTTGCTTTCCATCCCCAGTAGAAAGCTTTGCATCCTGTCTCTTCCCCGGAGAGGAAAATTTGTTTCTTATCAAATTTCAGGAATGGCTCCCAGAGAATCGCAGGACAGGCAGAACCTGCATGGGCAGAAATGAGGAAAGGAGAGGGATCTTTTTCCTCCCGGAAAGGTTTCCATTCTTTTCCCTTATAGTAGGGCAGTTCTTCCCTTTCCTTTTCTCTCCAGAGAAACTTGTAATCTTCAGAAAGGAGTAACCCGGTTTGCACCTCTTCCAGTTTTACTTTATTTGTAGGTTCCATGATTACTTCCCATTCCCATTCCCTTTCACTAATTAGTTTAATCTTCCAGGTCTGGGAAAGGGGAAGTTCCAGGAAATCCCCCCGGGCAATTATTTCACGAGGGGTATATTTCTCCATCTTCCACTTCTGGAGGGGAGAGATTACAGCATTGTTATTCTTGGTAATGGTGGTATAGCCGCCATAGTAGGGGGAAAGCAAGTTGTTATCCCAGAGGATAAAAATTTTCCCTTCTTGAAATACAATTTTTAGTTTCTCCTTTTCCAGGGCAAATGCTTTCCCCTTTTCCTTGGAAAGTTGCAGATACGACTTGGCTGCCTCGGTAATAGGTCCCACATAGGCTATTTTTCCCTCGTCCAGCCATATCCCCTTGGTGGATAGCCTTTCTGCCAGGGGTAGGGAATGGGTAACAATGACCAGGGTTTTCCCCTCTTCCCGCATCTTCTCCAGCCTCTGGATACATTTCTCCTGGAAATGGATATCTCCCACGGTGATAATATCATCAACCAGGAAGATGTCCGGGTCTGTGTAGATACCTATGGAGAAAGCTAACCGGACATACATTCCTTCGGAGTAGGCTTTCAGGGGAGCATAGAGATACTTTCCCAGGGAGGCAAATGCGGCAATCTTGCTGGCTTTCTTTTCCATTTCTTTGCGGGAAAAGCCAAAAAGGCTCCCCTGTATGAATATATTTTCCCAACCAGAGGCTTCAATATTAAACCCGGCTCCTAATTCGGATAGTATCCGTACCTTGCCCTCCACCTGTACTGTTCCCTTATCAGGCTTGAGAATGCCGGCAATTATCTTAAGCAGAGTGCTCTTTCCTGCTCCGTTATCACCCAGCAGGGCTATGCTTTCTCCTTTTTGTATTTCTATATTTATATTTTGCAGCGCTTTGATTTTCTCCCAGTGTCTTTTTTTCCCCGGGAAATAAAAAGGGGTCAGGTAGTCCAGTTCTACATCACTTAGCCTTATAACTGTTTCTTTCATATTCGTTTCTTTGCTTCGGGAATTTTCTTAAGAAAACTTATATACCCTATAAGCCAGAAAACTAAAGTATATAAAAAAGAGAGGTAAGCATCAAATGGCCGGGGGAATACACCCCGGTAAAGGATGGAGTGAAATATTCTCATGAAAGGAGTGAGGGGGTTTAGATAGAGATAGAATAAAAATCGCTCTGGCACTAAAGAGAGTGTATAAAAGACGGGGGTTATCCAGAACCAGAAAAGGAGTCCTACGGAAGTAAGATGGCCTATATCCCGCAGGAAAACATTTGACCAGGCCAGGGTAAGCATAATACCGGAGGCCAGGAAAAAGAAGAGCACCAGAAAGAAGAAAAGCACGGGCAGAAGAAATAAAACGCTTTTATTAAAGAGAATGAAAATCGGCAACATTACTCCTATACTGAGCAGAAGGTTCAAAAAATTTGCCCCGCTGAGTGAGAGGGGAACAATTACAGGAGAAAAAGTGAATCTTTTAAGAAAAGAGGAATAATTCAAAATAGAGTAAGCTCCCTCGCTTAGAGAGGCTGAGAAGTACATCCAGGGTAAAATGCCGGAGAGAACCAGGAGCGGGTAATGGGGAAGAGATACCTTGGCCACCCGGGTGAAGACCAGGGTAATAGCCCCGGCAAGTAGAAGCGGGGTAATAAATGCCCAGGAAAGCCCCAGTACTGAACCCACGTACTTATCCTTTAGAAATTTACGGGAAAGCTCCCAGAAATACCTTCTCTCTTTCCAGAGTAATATTTTATTAAGCATATTAAAAAGCTAAAACCCTAAACTTTCCGAAGGAATCTCCCGACATATGTTAGGAGAGTCATCGGATCTGAATAAATTCCAAACCACAGATTCTAATGCCTCAAACTTATTCCTGGCCAGGAACAGGCGGGTTTGTACCTGGCTTCTCCTCCATTTCCCCTTTTTCGTCATTCTTGCTCTCTTATTGTCATTCCTGCGCAAGCAGGAATCCTGTATCTTGGTTATTGTATCTTGTTTCTTACTCACTATTTCTTGTATCCTACATCTTCATTATCACTCACTTATTAACTTACTCACTACCCGCTACTATTGTCTATGGTCTAAAGTCTTGCGTGGATACCCGCTTCCGCGGGTATGACAGGCAAGCAATAAACCAGGAAACCAATTTACTACTCACTGCTCACCGTTTACTCTTTACTGCTTACTACCTTTTCCCTCACTACTATCTACTCGCTACTGACTACTCTCCCAGTCTAACGTCTAAGGTCTATAGTCTAAAGTCTATAATCCACACTCTCTCCTATCCGACGTCCTTCCTTTATGCAATCCTCCATGGAATAATACTTCCATGCGCCGTATCTTCCCGCCAGAAGAATACCTCTCTCCTGCAGCCAGTGCTTGAAATTATCCAGCTCCTTGCGCTGACCCAGAAATAACGGATAAGCAGAAGGAATGTAAACGGGTTTTATCACCTCTATTTCTCTCTTATTTTTCAGTATTCCTGCCTTTATTAAGTCTTCTATCACTCTCTTCTCCAGATTTCCCTCTATATCCTGGCCCTGTGAGTGCAGGGCTACCTCCACGTAAATAGAGGAGCACTTAGGAGGAGCCATGAGGGGGGCAATATGGGAGTAAAATCCCACCCGGAAAAAGATAAACTCCTTCTCTGGGAAATATGTCCAGTGCACTCCTTTCCAGTTATCTCCTTTTATTCCTATATTGTAGCAGAGGATAGAATTAGCGTAGAAAAAGGGTAAAAGGTGAGAAAATTTGGCCGGGAAGGGATGCAGGGCTTTAAATAGCTCAGGCAGGGGAAAAGTGCAGATAAGTAAATCATAAGGGATTCTGCTGTATGGAGTATTGCCAGTGGACATCCCTTCCCCTTCTACTTCGATTTCTTTTTTCTCCCAATAGATTTTACTTACCACTCCTTTTTTTATATTTTTTTCCACGCCCTCCTTCCACCTGCCCATAAAAGTGCCTATTCCTCCCGAAGGAGGATAGTAGAAGGTAGAGTTGTACCCGGAATTAGATTTCTCTTTATCCCCGGGCTGAAAGGTTCTCATCTTAGAAAATGTGCCGGAGGGGATTTCTCCCTGTGGAATTTTGTCTAACAACCCGGTGAGAACCTGGTGAACATTATCCAGAGGGAAAAAATCTTTTACCTCCTTGAAGGGTATCTTATCGGGAGAAATTTTGTAGAATTTGCTCAGGTAAGGAAGGAAAAAGATATTGTATAGCGTAGGCCCGTACCTGGATAGAAGCAACTTGCCCAGGTAGGCATTGTTCTGATCTTTTCCCTGGCAATAGGAGAGTAACTCCGTAAGAATCCTGGAAGAGAGTGGAGAGGGAAGGTAAGAAAGATGTCTCTGGAAAGGAAAGGGAATAAGTTTGCCCTGCCAGTAAATCCAGGAAGAGCGTTTATGCGGAATAAGAATATCCTTATTTTTCTCCAGGACTTCTTCCTTTATACGGGGGGACCGAAAATGTAAGAAATGGGCATCGCGATCAAAAGTAAATTCCCCGATTTTAAACGAAGAACAAAGCCCTCCTATCTCTTCCTTTTCCCATATATGCACCTTATCATTTTTTAAGTAACGGGCTATACTTAAACCGGTTATACCGGCTCCCACGATGTGAATTTGCTTCATTTAGAAACCTTTTTACCTACCAGAATGAGCACAACAATCAGAAAGATAATAACAAAAGAGGCATACCGATTACTCAAACGTGTCAATCCGATACCGCAAATGGAGAGCAGAGTACTCAAAGAATACATGAGTAACAAAACTTTCTTCTTTTTCCATCCCTTCTTCAAAAGCAGCAAAGCAAAATGGTCTTCACTCTTTTCATGAAAAGATTTCCCCCTTTTTCCTCTTTCATAAATGAGAAAGAAAGTGTCGTAAATAGGAAGCCCCAGGAGAAGCAGGGGAGTAAGAAGTGCTAACTCGTGGGAGGGGGGTGCAAAGCTTAGAGGGATAACCAAAACCGCAAGCAGGAAGCCTATCAACCCGCTGCCTGAATTACCCAGGAATATCCTGGCCGGAGGGAAATTAAAGATTAGGAAGGATAAAAGAACAAAGAGAAGTAAAATAGAGGAATGGTACACATAGAAGTTATGATTAAAGTAAGCCACAGCGGCCATTCCTGCCAGCGAGAACAGGGAAATACCGGCGGCTAAACCATCCATGATATCCAGAAGGTTAATAGAATTTGTAATTCCCAGAATCCAGAGAAAAGTTATGCCGTAATTAAGGAAAAAAGGCATGTAGCCTATGGTGGTATGAATCCCGGAAAATATTACCACCAGGGCAGAAATGGATTGTAATAAAAATTTCTTTAAAGGGGTAAGTTCTCTAAAATCATCCCATACCCCGGTGAAAAAAATAATTACTGCACCCCAGAAAATAGCCGGCGGAATCTTGATGAAATAGGCAGAAACAGAAAAGAGAATAAATATCACCCAGCCCCCGGTAAGGGGGATGTTCTCTCTCCCTCCCACATGCAAAGGCGAGGAGCTCACCAGGTTTATCTTTTCTCCTATAAGTGCGAAAAGGGGAAACAGAATGATGCCAAGGGTAAGAGGAAGTATTGCCATTAGCTACATTTTACCATTTCCCTACGAATTTTTATCCGAATTCTCCAGGGCTTGATAAGGTCTGAATCTGCTCTAGTCTTTCGTTTTTAAAGTGATGTTACACATATTAAAGAAAAGTTAATAAGGCATCCCTTAGAAAAGATAAGGAATTCAAGGACAGAAAAAAGAGCAAGAGTAGAGAGGACTGGATATATTCTGGATTATATTAAGGGAGCGAGTATATATTCTATGGTGCAGAAATACGGATAATAGATAAGAAGGCAAAAATGTGGATACTCAATCTTGCTTGTCAGGAACCCAAAGATTTGGGATGGCCACAGGAAACCTGGAGTATGAGCTCACTTGTAAAATACATAAAGGGCCATTTTAAAGAAGCGAATTTTCCTTATTTGGCGAAAGTCTCCAAAGGGACTGTGTGGAATATTCTTGCCAAAGTAATCTCAAACCTCACAAAGTAAAATATTACTTGAGGAGAACAGATCCACAATTTGAGGAGAAAATGCATCAAGTTTTACATATTTATATGTTTATAAAGAAGTGGAAATCTGGAAGAAAGGAGGCAAGAAACCTGTCTGCGTGCGGGCATGCACAGGCAGGGATGATGTGGTTGTTTCTTATAATGAAAAACAGGCTATAGGAAATATGCATGAAGATTTATTACCGAAAATAAACGGAAATTCTATGATTTTGAGGGAAAAGATATGGAACAATTTCACTATTGAGAGGAATAGAGCTTTTAACAGGGGAAATTACTGCGATTGTAAAAGATAGACATAGAGGTGAAGAATTTATCCAATTCTTAAAAAATTAGACGAAAAGTATCCTGAAGGGAGAAAAATAAAAATAATTTTAGATAACCACTCATCCCATATATCCAAAAAAACTAAAGAATTTCTTAAAAAGAAGATAGAAAGATCTGAATTTATTTTTACTCCCAGACATGGCTCCTGGTTGATCATAATTGAATCTTTCTTCAGTAAATTAACAAGATGTTTACTTAAAACCATAAGGGTTTCTTCAAAAGAGGAATTAAAAGAATACTTCAATATATAGAGGAAGTGAATACACAACCGGTAATTTTTAGGTGGAGATATTTATGATATGTTACTTAGAAACTGCAATGCTAGATTCCTGCTTTCGCCCCGATGTAAATCGGGACAGGCAGGAATGACAAAGGGAGAGGTAGGAATGGCGGGAAAAGGGAGACGAGAAGGAGGCACAGAGGGGAACAGGGGAAGGAGACAGTGGGCGACTCACTTATAACGTTTCGAGTGCAGGCTATCCCGATGCCTGCCCGTTCTCTCCTAACATACACAGAAGATACAAGACTTTCTGGAACAGGATAAAGCCTATTGAGCTCCTGGAGAGCCTGCTCCGCATCCTCCGCCTGTAGCCGCGGAACCAGGATAGCATCCTCCTAGCCGCGGAACCGGCATAACATCCTCCGGTGCCAGAAGCACTGGACCCTGAGGTACAAGCCGCAGCCAATGCGTCTGCCTGGCCAATATTCTCTCCTAACTCAATAATGGTGGGAGGAACATAACCCGGCCTATCTTTTCCCCTCTTACCCATATTTACCTCCTATTCTCCAGCAAATACTCAACTTTTTCCCAGGAGAGTTTTTTTTCTTCGAAACAAATTGTATAAGCAGGAATGGCACTGAAAATTTCCCCGCATAAATTAAAGACCAACCTACACATATGATTTGTATTATATCTCAGACACTGCACAAAATGCAAAAGGGTTTTTCCCATGGCTTCCCCCGGGGCAAGCTTAACTGGCGTACCTTCCTTTTTAAGAAAAAAAATTGCTTTTAAGGGGTAGTGATGCAGGTAACTATCTTCTTTTATGGTTTCTGCCCAGGTGTTTTGCCGCCAGGGTGAGCCAAAAACCCGGAATTCTCCATTCAGCTTTCTTACCACCACACCATCATCTGCCAGTATGCCTTCTCCCTTTAGGGAACGGGAGATAGTGGTCTTGCCACCCCGGGAAGGAGCTAAAAACACGTATCCTGCTTCCTTATGATGGAATCCTGCTCCATGTAAAATCATTCCCTTAAAAGATGGGAGGAGAATGGAACAGGTAAAATACAAGCCAGCCTCCAGGCTCCGAGACAAAGGAGGGGTACTGCCAAGATTGAGGAAATATTTCGCCACATTGTGGACAGTATCTACTATCACCACGCCTCCATGTGTTATTTGTATGGAGAATTCTCCTTTTCCCTGCTGTTCCAGAACTTCCCGGAAAGAAGGTAAAGTAAGAAAGGAAGTAAGATAGAGGGTATCCTGCAAAGCCTCCTTCTCGGGATTGCTTTCCCGGGGAAACTTATTATAAATATCCAGAAAATACTCGTACACCGGTTCCAGCAAAGAGGGTATATCGGTTCTCTCTCTGCCGGATTTTATGCCGTGTATTTCCATAACTATCTCAGGAGTAGCGGGAGGGGATATGTAGCCATGAAATATGCGGGATAGTTCTTTTTGGGGAAAAGTATCCAGGCAAGACTTCACCTGGATAGTTACTCCACCTATATTTACATACATCAGATAAGCCTCGTGAGGGGGAAAATTCCTTCCTGGTAAGCTTGCTCACATAACCAGAAAGGCGCTGTTAACCTCCCTGTCCTCAAAAAAGCCTCTGCCCGACAGAATCCCAGGCAAAAGGATTTGAAGATACATTTCCCGCATATCCCTTCCAGCTTCGCGGGGATAGTTTCCCGCATTTCTCTTAACAAAGGAGAGCTATGCCAGATTTCTTTAATGGAGACTTCTCCCACTTTACCCATTATTAGCTCTCTTATCTCGGACCCTATTCCACAGATAGATATTTGAGAATCAGGAAGAATCCCCAGAATATGATGGATAAGACACCTCTGGTTACCCAGGGTACGCAGGCTCGCTACTGGCCAGAAAGCAAAAGGGATATGCCAGAAAACCCGGGCATGCTTTGCATATTGCTGAAAGAGAGAAAGAATTTCCCTTGCACTCAGGAGCTGTTTCTCTTCTTTTAACTCTTCCCCTCTTCCCATGGGTAAAACGGGAGTAAGCTTGAGTATTCCCACCCCCAGGGATTGGGAGAGAGCAATAATATCCTCTATCTCGCCAATATTCCCCCTGTGAAGAGCACACACCAGAGATACCGGAATACCCTGCTCCACCAGCAGCCGTATCCCGGTCAGAGTAGCATGAAAACTCCCCTCCCTTCCCCTGAAGCCGTCGTGAGTTTTAGGAGTGGCTCCGTCCAGGCTTACCGAGACACTGTAAACATTCAGCCGGCGAAGATTAATTGCCATACTCTTATTTATCAGGGTTCCATTTGTTTCCAGCCTCACTCCCAGCCCTAATTCCCGCATTTTTTCTATAAGTCTTATCAGGGTAGGTTCACAGAAAGGTTCTCCACCGGTAATTTTTATGCTTTTGAGTCCCAGGGGCAGAGCCTTTTTAATCTCTGATAGAAGAATCTCCTGGTCTATTTCCTCGTGGTTTCCCTCCGGTGGAATCCAGCAATGCGCACAGGAGAGATTACACCGGTAAGTCAGATAGAGATATATTTCCCGCAAGGGTGGAATTTTATTCTGCATAATGTATCATCCCGGGATAGCGAGATTTTGACATATAATCATCATTTATAAGATGAAACATGGAGCAACTCGCAACTGGAGACTGGCAACTCCTGCCTGCGCCAAGGCTTCGGCAGGCAGGCACAACTCATTCACTATTCACTACTCCCATTCCTCCATCAGGATTGGCTATCCAACAGAAGGGGTCGGGATACTTGAATTTTCCATAAGAGTAGTAAGCCGAGGCCCGACACCCGGCATTACAAACATCCTTCCGGGAACAATCTTTACATAGGGGAATTTGTTCCAGAGAAATCTCCGGCAGGCTTCTTATTT
>JAADFP010000007.1 GCA_013152825.1 Caldisericota bacterium
TCATGGTAATCATATTCTTAGACCTGGAACACCTGGTAGAAGTGGCCTCAGCCCTTATGATTCTTCTCTTTGTGCTGGAGAATGTTGCGGTAATTGTAATGCGGGAAAGTAAAATACCTAATTATCGTCCCCTGTTTAAATCTCCTTTTTATCCCTGGATGCAAATCCTGGGTATTATCGGGCCCCTCTTTTTACTCTTTAAATTTGGATTCCTGCCTCTTCTAATCACTACCATTTTTCTTCTGGGAGGGTTAGCCTGGTATGCTATTTATGCCCGTCCCCGGGTAAGCAGGGAATCTGGCTTGATGTATATTGTCCAGAGACTCCTCTCCCGGCATCTTTCAAAGGGTATTTTGAGAAAAGAGCTGAGGGAAATAATCAGAGAAAGAGATGAAACTATTGAAGATAGGTTTGATAGACTGGCACATGAATGTCCTATCCTCGATTTTGAGGAGAGTGTTTCGCTTGATGATTTTTTCAAGAAAATTTCTGAAATTCTAAGTAAAAGAATAAACCTGGATAGAAATGTACTTTATAAGTTGCTCTGGGAGAGGGAAAGAGAATCTTCCACGGTAATTATACCTGGATTGGCTATTCCCCATATTGTGGTACCCGGGGAGAAAAAATTTGAGATGGTGCTGGCACGCTGCAAAGAGGGCATTATGTTTGAAGGAGAGGTTTCTCCGGTCTATACAGTATTTGTTTTAGCCGGAACACGCGATGAGCGAAACTTCCACCTCAAGGCTCTGGCCGCAATCGCCCAGATTGCCCAGGACAAGGAATTTGAAAAAAAATGGGATGAGGCAAAAAACATTGACGAATTAAGAGATGCAGTCCTCCTGGCCGAGAGAAAGAGAGGATGATTCGTTAAGACCTGAGACTGTAGACCATAGACTTTAGACTGTTTATCCTTCTGTCTGTATTTTTAAACCCAAAACTCAAAACTCTAAATAAACCACAAATCACAAACTCAAAATTTTCTCCCAGGAAGCTCTTCCCGCCTCGATGTTACGTCGGGGGGCAGGCGGGCAGGCCTGCTTCCGCAGGTATGACAAGTAGTCATCTTGTATCCTGCACCTACTAACCAAAAAATAGTAATTAACTCTTCCCTCGCTACTATTTCAGTAGATAGTAGCGAGTAGTTAGTAGATAGGGAAAACTCCCCTTTTATCTTGCTTTCTATATCATCCATGCTCTCCCTTCGTCATTCCCGCGCAAGCGGGAATCCACTCCCTGCCCCCTCACTACTATCTACTCACTACCAACTGCTTCCCCCGGCCGGTGAATTGAAGAATGTTGCTGCATTATGTTAAACTGCTCAGGGAACATTCAGGAATGCGTTTCTGTAAATTATGGATGAAGATACAATAATCTCCCGGATAGAATCAATCTTACCGGATAAAAAGAGTCCAGATGTGGTATTGGGTATTGGGGATGACACTGCAGTAATAAAGTGGAAGGACGATTTACTTTTGTTTACCTGCGATACCTTGGTAGAAGGCACTCATTTCCGCAGGGAGTATTTCCCTTTATACAATTTAGGATGGAAAAGTATGGCAGTGAGTGCAAGTGACATCTACGCCATGGGAGGAGAGCCTAAATTCTCTTTGCTTTCCCTGGGTATCCCGGGGGGCAGGGAGGAGGAAATAGATGAGATTTATCGGGGGGTTAGGGATTTTTCTTCCCATTTCCGGGTAATGGTAGTAGGAGGAAATCTTACTTCTTCTCCTTTTCTCTGGATTGAATCCACAATTATAGGAGTGGTGGATGAGCCAATTACCCGGCAGGGAGCAAGGGAAGGGGATTTAATTGTGGTAACCGGATACCCGGGAGAAGCCCGGGCAGGGAGGGAGTTGCTGGAAAAAGGGATGGAGGGATACACGGATTTAAAAAGAAGGTTTCTTAAACCTTTCCCGAGGAGGGAAATATTAAAAATCATAGAAAAGTTATCGGTTAATGCTATGATAGATATAAGTGATGGGGTGGGAAGGGATTTGAGAAGGCTATTAAAAGAGAGTAAAAAAGGGGCATTTCTGAAAAAGGAGAAGTTTCCTGTTTCTCCTGCTCTTAAAGATTTCGGCGGTGAGAAAGCTTTCCATTATTTCTGGGGAGGAGGAGAGGACTATGAAATGCTTTTTACTGTTCCTGAAAGGGTTTCTCTCCCTTCCTCTATAAAAGGTGTCAGTCTGACAGTTATTGGGAAGATAACCGGCAATGAGGGAGAGATAGCCACGGCTGAGGGAGAGCTAAAAGTAGAAGGATTTGACCATTTTGATAGTGCTTGAAAGATGGAATCATTAAGCCGACGTTGTATAACCCATTCTCCCCAGGAGACTATTTATCTGGGAGAGAAATTAGGAAGGTACCTGGAAGGAGGAGAATTCATCCTCTTGCAGGGGCCTCTGGGAGTGGGAAAGACAGTTTTTGTAAAAGGAATTGCCAGAGGGTTACAAGTGCCTACCTCCGTGTATGTAAGGAGTCCTTCTTTTACACTCCTTCACATTTACCAGGGAAAGGTGCCTCTTTACCATTTTGATTTGTTTAGAATGAAGCAGGTGGAGGATCTGGCAAGTATAGGGTGGGAGGAGTATCTAACCGGCGAGGGGGTGGTGGTAGTAGAGTGGGGTGATAAATTTCCTTCCTGTATGCCTTCCTACCTCAGCGTAAAGCTTGATTTTGCAGAAGAGGAAAACGACCGGGAAATATTATTACAAAGCAGCGATAAGAAATACATATCATTGATAAAAAGAATGTTTCCTTGACAAAGAGGCGTAATTTGCTAATAATTTAACTAAGGAGATAGGAATGGCAAAGAAAAGGTTAGGGGAAATTTTGCTTGAAAGTGGCGTAATTGATGAGAGCCAGTTAAAAGAAGCACTCAAAATTCAGAAGGAAAGAGGAGGTTTGTTAGGGGATGTCCTTGTTTCTCTTGGCTATGTAAGTGAAGATAACTTAGCCAAATCTCTCAGTGAGCACCTGGGTCTTAAATTGGTGGACCCTCTTTCCTATGATATTAATCCCGAAGTTCTTGCTATTGTTCCTGAGCAGGTAGCGAGGAAGTATAATCTTATTCCCCTTGATAAGGAGGGAAACACTCTTTACGTAGCCATGTCAGACCCCTTAAATATTTATGCCATAGAAGAACTAAAGTCTCTTACCGGTTTAATAATTCGCCCCTATGTAAGCCCTCGCTATGCCATTAAGCGTGCCATTGAACAGGTGTATGGCATAACACAAAGCATGGAAGATGTATTAAAAACAGTAGACGAGGAGACACTGGGATATGCAGTGGAACCGGCTGATACGGTGGATTTATTACAGGAGATGGCGCAGGAGGCCCCAGTAATAAAGGCAGTAAACTTGCTTATTTCCCAGGGTATAAGGGAGAGAGCCAGTGATATCCATATAGAGCCGGAAGAAAAGGAGATAAGAGTACGGTATCGCATCGATGGCATTCTCTACAAGGTACAGTCATTGCCCAAGAAATTGCAACTGGGGATAATTTCGCGTATTAAGGTCCTGGCTCATCTGAATATTGCCGAGAAGAGATTACCCCAGGATGGCAGAGTAATCATGAAAATGGGGGATAGAGAAGTAGACTTGAGGATTTCCACTTTTCCCACTATATATGGGGAGAACGTGGTAATTAGAATCCTGGAGAAAGAAGGCATTTTCAAGTCTATCGAAGAATTAGGGCTTTCAAAGGATACCCTCACTGCCTTCCAGTCTCTTATACGCAAACCATATGGAATGATACTGGTAACGGGACCTACAGGGAGCGGAAAAACTACTACTTTGTACTCAGCTCTTTCATTTATTAATGCAGTGGAAAAAAATATAATAACTATAGAAGATCCCGTAGAATACCAAATCCGGGGTATAAGGCAAACCCAGATTAATCCCCGGGTAGGGCTTAATTTTGCCAATGCTTTAAGGAACATTCTCAGGCAGGACCCGGATATCATCATGGTAGGAGAGATAAGGGACCTGGACACGGCTAAAATTGCCGTGGAAGCAGCACTTACCGGACACCTGGTTTTTTCTACTCTTCATACCAATGATGCTCCCAGCAGTATCCCGCGCCTGGTGGATATGGGGGTGGAGCCTTATCTCCTCTCTTCCTGTCTTCTGGGCACTCTGGCACAGAGACTGGCCAGGGTAATCTGTCCTTATTGCAAGGAGGAGCATTCCCCGCCGGCTGATATACTGGAATTAATGGGAGTGGAAAAAGGTACAAAATTTTATCGGGGTAAAGGCTGTAAATTTTGCCGGAATACCGGCTACCTGGGAAGGATAGGGATTTTTGAGTTAATGATAATGAATGATAAGTTAAGAGAAATTGCCTTGCGAAGGGTTCCGGCCAGCGAGGTGAGAAAAGTGTGTGTAAAAATGGGGATGAAAACCCTGCGTGAGGCCGGGTTGGAAAAAGCTATAGAGGGAATGACCACGCTGGAAGAACTCCTTAGAGTTACCGAGGATGTAGAAGGTTAAAAGATGCCCCAGTATAGATACAGAGCAAGAGATGTGCATGGTACCTCCGTATCAGGAGTAATGGATGTTTCTGATATAAGAGAGCTGGAAAAAAGACTTAGCCAGAGGAAAATATATTTAATAGAGGCGAAAGAAGAAAAAGGAGCTGGATTACTTTCCAGGCAAATTACTCTTCCTTTCTTCAACAAGGTCAGAACTACGCATTTAATATTATTCACCCGGCAGCTTACTGCCATGCTCAGGGCTGGCGTGCCCATAACTCAGGCGCTTAGTACCCTGGCTGAACAAACGGAGAGCCATGGTTTAAAAGAGGCCATAAAGAAGATAAGGGGGGATATTGAGCAGGGTTCCAACTTTGCAGATGCATTGGCCCGGCATCCGGATATCTTTTCCGAGTTGTATATCTCTACGGTAAGAGTAGGTGAAGAGACAGGAAACGTGGAAGAGATACTTGATCGAATAGCCACTTTCCTGGAAAGGGAAATGGATATAAAGAGCAAGGTGAAGGGGGCTTTAATTTACCCGGTGGTTTTACTGGTAGTAGCTTCTGCCCTGATACTTTTCCTGGTAAGTTATGTCCTGCCAAAATTCAGGAAAGTTTTTTATACAGCCAGGGTTCCCTTGCCTCTACCCACCCAGCTTATGTTTAAAATAAGTGAGCTATTTCAGCAGTACTGGTATGTTTTTTTCTTAGTTATTATATTCCTGGCCATAGGAATGCGTATGATTTACCGTAGTAAAAAAGGTAGATACATAATTGACCGCTGGAAATTAAAAATGATTCTCATCGGACCTCTATTGCGTAAAGTGGGAATCTCAAGGTTTGCCCGTTCTCTGGAGACCCTGGTGAGGAGCGGAGTAGATATGGCAAAGAGTTTCCAGGTAATAAAGGGTAGTCTTGGTAACGTAGTACTGGAAGAAGTAATGGATAAAGTGCGGGAAAATGTCATGCGGGGGGGGAGTATAAATGAGCCCTTGAGGAGGAGTAAGGAATTTCCTCCCATGGTGGCACACATGATATCCATAGGAGAAGAGACAGGAAACATGGATGATATGTTAAGGGAGGTAGCGGAGAGTTACGATAAGGAAGTTGATTTTACCATAAAGATACTTACCAGTGTCCTGGAACCATTGCTATTGGTGGTGATGGGAGGAATAGTGCTTTTCATTGCCCTGTCTCTCTATTTGCCTCTCTTTAAGATGGCAAAGATAATCCAGTACTATTGAAATTTTTGTAAAACTATGGTAGCTTTTATTATGTTAAGCCGGAAAGGAGGTGATACTTCAAGGCGGGAGTCAGTTAGCAGAAAACTGATTAGCTGCTCAATTGTATATTGTCCCGTTGCCTTATTGGCAATTGGTGGGATAGGGAAATTATTTTAGACCATTTTCTATGGATATAAAGGAGGTCTGAGAGATGAAGAAAATGATTAAGTTCTGGAGAAACATGAAAAAGGGTTTTACCTTGATGGAGTTGATGATTGTGGTAGCGGTTCTGGCTATCCTTGCTGCTATCCTTATTCCCAACTTTCGCGGCATAACAGCAGATGCCAAGAATTCCACTGCCAAGGCGGATCTCAGGAACCTTAAAATGGCAGTGATCCTCTATCAAAACCAGTTCAATGTTCTTCCGGATGATTCCAGTTCGGCCAAATTTGAAGAATCTTTACAGAATTATTCTCCCCGGGTAGTGGATAGGGTTCCCGTGGATCCCTGGTCTCCTTCAGGAGCAAAGTATCAGTACGATGTAGCTCCTGATGGCACTACCTTTGGTATCTGGAGTGTAGGACAGAATGGTTCAACTGACACTACTATTACAAATGATACCTGCACCTTTGCTGCCAATGCTGATGATATAACAGCCACAAATGCTAAGACTATTAGTGGTTCTACATCTGGCGGAGTAATATAATTTTAAAGGGGGGCTCAATTGCCCCCCTTTTTTCGCTTTTGGGAGGTGAAACAAGTGAAAAAGCATGGATTTACCTTGATGGAATTGATGATTGTGGTAAGTGTGCTGGGAATTCTTGCTGCTATTCTCATACCCAATTTCCGGGGAGTCACGGAAGAAGCAAAAAATGCTGCTGCCAAAGCAGATCTTAGAAACCTTAAAATGGCAATTATTTTATATCAATCGCGTTATAATGTTCTTCCGGATGATTCCAGTTCAGCCAAATTTGAAGAATCCCTGCAGAATTATTCTCCCCGTATAGTGGATAGGGTCCCGGTGGATCCCTGGTCCCCTTCAGGAGCAAAGTACCAGTTTGAAGTGGCAGCTGACAATTCTACCTATGCAGTATGGAGTGTAGGTAAGAATGGAAGCAAGAACTTTACTCTGGGTAGCGATACTTTAACCTTCACTGCCAATGCTGACGATATAGTAGGAACGAACGCGAAAGATATAACCGGTTCCACCTCCGGCGGGATAATTTAAGCTTATGCGGCGTGGATTTACTCTACTGGAATTAATGATTGTGGTGGCAGTGTTGGGGATACTGGCGGCAGTATTGATATTAAATTTACAGGGAATCAGCGGGGATGCTAAAACATCGGTGGCAAAATCTGATTTAAGAACCCTGAAAACAGCTCTTGTTCTTTACGAGAATCATTTTAATGCATTCCCTCCTCAAGATGCCTGGGAGAAAGCTCTGCAGGAGGATGAGCCGCGGATTATAGATAGAGTGCCGACAGATCCTTACAACCAGCAAGGAGGAAAATATATCTACAAGTTAAATACTGATGCCCCGCCAGGAAAAACCTATGTGGTTTTAAGCGTGGGAAAAAATGGTGAGGATGATACCCAGGTTTTTTATGACCGAGTAGTTAAGGGAAATGATGATTACCTTGTTACAAATGCCAGGAGAATAGAGTGAGTAAGCAGGGGTTTACTATCCTGGAACTCCTTATTGTTATTGGTGTAGTAGGTATATTAGCTGCAGTAAGTATCATCAACCTTACCGGTGTCAAACCCGAAGCTATAAGGGCAAAAGTAATGGCAGACTTGAGAAGTATTGAAGCTGCAGTATTAACCTACGAAGCCAGGCATTATGTTTTCCCCCCAGTAAATGGCTTCGAGAGTTATCTCCAGAATGACACTCCTCGTCTGCTTGATAGGGTGCCGGAAGATCCCTGGTCGCCTACTAACGCTAAATATCAATATGATCTGGATACTACCACCACTCCGGGTACTTACCTGCTTTTGAGTGTAGGCCCTGATGGTTCACGTACTGCTACGGTGGGGAGCGATGTGGTAAACAATGTAGGAGATGATGTGGTAGTTACTAATGCCCGTCAAATTCAATAATGTACTCTCTATTAACAGGGCAGGAATAATACCCAGCCTCTGTTGGGAAATTTTCGATGCGGATGCTGAATAATCAAAAAGGTTTTGGGCTGGTAGAGTGTATTCTTGCTATTTTCATCATTTCTATTGCCTTTGTGGCTATGGTGGACATGTTCAATGTTGCGGCAAATTTTAACAGACGGGCAAAAAGCTGGGCAATTGCCCAGAGCTTGCTCCAGGAGGGAATGGAGGAGGTAGAAAATAATGGGTATAGCTGGCTAACTGAAGACTGGAGTGATACTGATTTAACCCTGACAGTACCCGGCGGCTTTCCTCTCAAAGAAAGCAAAGCGTACTGGAGCTGGGTGTCTGATGGTGGAAACCCTCAAGCCTATAAAGAGGTGGAGGTAAGCATTAAGTGGTATGAAGAAAATGTAACCAGGGAGCTAAAAGCAGTCACCTATCTAAGTGAGCATGAATAGGTAATGATGTGTAACAAATTATCTCGGCCTTACGGTAGGTATGAGGGAACACGTACAAAAGATAAGCTGTGGTTTACTTATGCAAACTCCCGGGGAATAACTTTACTGGAACTGCTTATAACCATAGCCGTTTCCGTAATATTACTGGGAGCTATGTTTCTTTCTTTTGTGATTGGTTTAAGACGATGGGAAGAAGCCAGCATTAATTCTTTGCTTACCAGGAATGCTCTCTTTTCCCTGGATAAGATAACAAGGGAGATAAGACAGGCTACTAATTTGTATGAAGCAGAAGCAAATAAGTTAACCATTGATGTGGATATTAATCCCCTTGATTCTAATACCTCACCTGAGAGAGTCAGTTATTACCTGGATAGTCTGGACAACACTCTCCTCATGCGGAAAGTATGGGGTGGGGGAGGTAGCCCTGATAAAATACGGGTCTTAACGAATAATGTGCATAGTTTGGAATTTACTTATAGGGATGGCAATAATAATACGCTTTCCTTTCCTGTGACTATTTCTGAAGTAAGACTAATAGAAATAAAGTTGGTCTTGAGGGAAAGCGGCAGAGAATTTTCACTTAGCAATTCAGCATATTTGAGGAATATTCAATGAATAAGAAAGGAATTATAGGGATCCTGTCACTTTTCCTTATGCTGGTTTTAGTCTTGTTTGGTGCGGCTATTGCCCTGATTACTCGTGCCCATTACAAGAACATGGTGGATAAAGCTGACGGAGTTAAATCTTTATACCTGGCCGAAGCGGGAGTAGAAAGAGCCATATGGAAGTTGAATAATGATTCAAGTTCCCAGGATACGGGTATATTGTATTCAAATGAGCCCCTGGGGGATGGATATTATACAGTGGAAACTTTCTTAGACGGGGTGGATACGGATACCAGGATAACCATACTTTCCACTGGTTTCCTTAAAGGAGGCAGAGGTAAAAAAAGAGTTAGAAAGAAGATTCTTATTCGTAATCTGGGTTCCATGGGTAGCTTTACCAAGTATGCCCTTTTCTGGGGAAATACTGATGGTGTAGGAACTGTCAACATTAACAACAGTGTGGATATAACCCGGTTAGGCAGTGCCTCGGGAGATGTTTTTGCCAATGGAGATATTTCTATTAACCATGCTTCCCGCATAGCGCCGGGATTGGTTTACTCAACGGGTACGGTAAGCGGAGGCGGGGTTTATACTCCGGGAGGGGTCCCCAATCCTGTGCCCCAATTTCCTACTCTGGATACTTCTTACTACGATAGTAAGTTAACTATAGCGGGAACGCAGCCTCCGGGAGACTGGAGCCTGAAGGGATCAACTTATAATTTAAATGGTTCTACCCTGTACGTAAATGGCAATGTTACCATATGGACTATGGCTGAGTTGATAGGTCCCGGGAGTATCGTGGCTACGGGAAATATAACCCTCAGAAATTCCTCCGATATTAGTAATGTTGAACTAATTGCAGGGGGCACCCTGAGAGTTGAAAATGCAGTCAATGTAGGCGGTGATAATCTTCTCTATTCCTCCACAAATATTGTTATCAGGAATGCGGCCTCAATAACAGGAAATATTCTTTCTCCCGGTAATATTACTATCGAAAATAGTGCAGAAGTGAGAGGAATTGTTTACAGTGGAGGCACTACCCAGTTGAGAAATTCTGCCCGTATCCAGGGAAGTATTATCTCCGATGAATTTTCTGGTGGCACCATAACCAATGCCGTACATATAATTCATGATAATGCTTATATTCCCTCTTCTCCTCTTCCCGGACTGGGAGGAGGAAGTACTACTGAGGTTATTTCACTTGGCTTCGAAGAGCTTCCCCTGGATTAGGCCATATTAATAGACTATAGACCATAGAC
>JAADFP010000008.1 GCA_013152825.1 Caldisericota bacterium
TATTTATTAGTGCGGTGCGGGTGCGTTCCTTGGAAAGTTCTGCCTCTCTGCGTGCCTGGGCCATGTCCTCTAACATGTTGACAAAAGCTTTCCTTATTAGCGTAGGGTTTTTCAGTTTATCTGGCTGATTGACTTCCTGGTTATAAATACTTTCCATTTCCTGATTTTCAGCCCCTTCTGGCCACCAGTTCTTTTTTCAGCTTGATTATTTCTTTTGACAACCTGGTATTTTCCTCTTTGAGTTCCACCATCACTAATTCGCGGCCTATGGCTAATTCAGTGAATTTTTCCAGTTCCTCCACCTTCTTCTGGAGTTCATCCCGCGATTTCTCCAGTTCAGCAGTTCTTAGTCTTACCCGCTCTTCCAGTTCCTCTTTCATGCTTTTCAATTCTTCGGTAACTATTTTTATAACTCCTCGTTGGAAGCGTTCAATTCTTCGTTGGCAGCATGTAATTCTTCCGTGGTTTGCTGTAATTCCTCGTTTGTAGCTTGCAGTTCTTCATTACTCCTATTCAGTTCTTCGTTGGTCTTCTTGAGTTCCTCCCGGGCTTTTTCTTCGGAGGTAATATCTGTATATATAGCGTAAGCTCCCTTGATTTCGCCCAGCACATTTACCACGGGACCTGCATTGATCAAAAATATCCTTTCTTCTCCGTTCCTATCTCTGATTGTTACCTTCATTGTTTCCATGGAGCGGCCTTTTTTGATACATTCTTCAAAGAATTCAGTTTCTTTTCCCTGTCCTCCCCACAGGTCCCTTACGTGCATCTTTCCCAGTACTTCTTCCCGCTTATTGTACCCCAGGGTTCTCAAAGCACTTTCATTTATAAAAGTAATTACCAGGTTGGTATCCACCTCAATTACCAGATCATGGGTATTGAGTAGAATATTGTTCGCCATGGCGTATTTCTCGGAAAGGATTTCTACCTGTCTTTCCAAGTTCTGGGAATAGATGCGGAGTTGCCGGTTTTCTTTTTCCAGTTCCTCCATCTTCCCATTTACCAACTCCAACTCCTTACTCACTTTATCACCCCCTCTCAAATAATGCTTGATACAACCTTCCAATACCTCATATTTCTCCCCGCATTACTTTCTGGTAGAAATCACATTTTTGGCAGTTGCCGTACTTCTCTGCATAGGTGCCTTGCACTGTGCCTCCGCAAAGCGTTCCTGCCACAAACCAGCAGTCTCGGCCATGGTCCGGGTAGGCAGGGCATTTCCCCAGTTCGTCAGCCTTTGCGCCCCCTTCTTCGCGGCCGCACTTTTTGAATTCCCAGCAGTTTATCTCTCCCATTCTCAAAACACCTCCCTTCCTATCTCTGATAAACACGCTCTTTATAATACAAACAGTGGAAAAGTTTGGCTGCTTTTCCCACCGGTGTCTCTGCTCTGCCTAACCAGAGCAAGCCACCCGGTATTAGGGCATTGTATAGTTTTAAATAAACTTTTTCCTGGAGCTGGCGGGTAAAATAGATAAGCAGATTACGGCAGATAATAAAATCAAAGCCGGCAAAGTTGTCACCGTTAACTATGGAATGCCTGAGGAATTTTACCATTTCTTTTATCTCGGCATTCACCTGGTATTTACCGGAAGAATTTTTGCGAAAGTATTTCTCTATCAATTCAGGCTCTACTCCTTCCAGCTTACTTTTATCATATACTCCTTCTCTTGCTTTGGCAAGTGAGGCCTCATCTATATCGGTTCCATAAATCCTTATGTTTATCTTTTTTATTTCTTTTCCCAGGATTTCGCGCAGGGTAATGGCCAGGGAATAGGGCTCTTCTCCGCTTGCACAGGCAATACTCCAGATGTTTATGGATGGTGCGCCGCGTTTTTTCTCTTTGCTCTTTGCAATAATCTGCGGTAATACCTTCTCCTTAATTATTTGCCAGTCGTTCTTATCGCGGAAAAATTGGGTAACGTTGATAACCAGGGTAGAGACGATAGAATTGTATTCCTCCTGGTGCTTGTCTAGATAATTGATGTATTCCTGGTATGTCTTACTATTTGTTAATCTTAGTCTTGTCTCCAGGCGATGTTTTATCGTGGTGTCTTTATATTGACGAAAGTCCTGGCCGGTTGCCTTGTAGATCTTCTCCATCAACAACGAGAATGCTTCCTCCGATTGTACATCAGGGGATAAATCCTGCAGGTCACTGCTCTTTTTCCGAGAAGATCCACACATAAGTCTGTATTTACCAAATACCCTCGCCTCACAATTACAATAAAGAGGGATTACTCCATTTTAAATATTTTCTTAACTGCCTCTTTCAATTTGTTTGGGTCAATTGGCTTTTCGATGTATTCTGCCGGACTTGCTCCCATAAATTCCTCCATCTCATCCACGGAGAATCCCATCCCTACCTTATCCCTAATCCCTGTGAGCATTATCACAGGAATATCTCTGGTTTTTTCATTCTGTTTTATCTCATGAAAAACGCGAAAACCATCTTTTTTGGGCATCTGGACATCGAGAATGACCAGGTCAGGCTGCTCACTTATAGCTTTTTTAAGTCCTTCTTCCCCATTATGAGCCGTAATTATATCGAATCCTTCCAATTCCAGGATTGCCTTTATGAATTCCAGGCAGTCAGGCTCATCATCCACGGCAAGAATCTTCTTTGTATCTACCATTATTACACCTCCTTCTTTTACCTTACGGAAAACATTTTATCATAAAGATACATAAACGTATGCCCAGTGCATATTAGTGAGCCATGGGGGACAAGGGATAGGCTAAATAAATTCCAAATCACAAATCCAAAGCTTCCTACCAGAATACTACCTCAGTGCTTACTGCTTCCATCTACCTATCCCTGAACCAACCTAAAGTCTAAGGTCTATGGTCTAAAGTCTAAGGTGCATCCTTCTCACTACCCCTTCCCTCGCTACCCGCTACTAACTAACTCGCTACTGTTTCCTCTCCCCAGTCTAACGTCTACCCTTCTCTCGCTTCACCATCCTTTAAAAGCTTGTAGTTTATGGCGTTTACCAGGGCTTCCCAGGAGGCTTCCAGGATGTTGGGAGATACTCCCACCGTAGTAAACATACGGCGCGGATCTTTGAATCTGATTAAAACCCGGGTGGTAGCAGCGGTTCCCTTGTGGGGATTAATGATTCTTACCTTGTAATCGATAAGCTGAAGCTCTTTGAGCGTGGGGTAGAATTTGAGCAGGGCTTTGTGTAGGGCATTGGTCAGTGCATCCACAGGGCCGTCTCCCTCTGCCGCAGTATGCTCAATATCATTTCCTACTTTTACCTGCACGGTTGCCTCGGTAAAAGGCTTGCCTTTTTTCTCGCCTATATAGACGCGGAAGCCTTCCTCCTCAAAGTATTCCTGGGTTTCGCCCAGTTCTTCCCGCATGAGAAGTTCCAGGGAGGCATCAGCCGCTTCAAATTCGTATCCTTCGTTTTCCAGTATTTTGATGCGGTTAAGAAGGTTTCCTACCTGGGGGGAGTTCTTGTCCAGGTGGATGCCAAACTCTTCTGCTTTCAATATTATGTTGCTTCTGCCGGAGAGTTCTGAGGTGAGAATTTTCCGGGTGTTCCCTACCAATTCCGGGGCAATATGTTCGAAAGAACGAGAGACTTTTCTTACTGCATCTACGTGGGTTCCTCCTTTGTGGGCAAAGGCCCTTTCCCCTACAAATGGCTGGTGGGGTATAGGAATTAAGTTGGCAATTTCATAGACCAGGTAGGATAATTCTGTAAGCCTTCTCAGGGCACTCTCCGGTAAACATTTCATTCCCATTTTTATCTGGAGATTTGGAATAACAGAGCACAAATCAGCATTCCCGCATCTTTCTCCCAACCCGTTAATAGTCCCCTGTACATGGTTTGCTCCCATTTTTACTGCTACTATGGTGTTAGCCACAGCCATACCATTGTCATTGTGGGTGTGAATGCCCAGGGGAGTGTTGACTTCTTTTTTTACCCTGCGCATGATTTCCTCTATTTCAAAGGGTAAACTGCCTCCATTCGTATCGCAGAGAACCAGGGAATCTGCTCCTCCTTTTTCTGCGGCCAGAAGGGTTTTTAAGGCGTAATCGCTATTATCCTTAAATCCATCAAAGAAGTGTTCGGCATCGTAGATTACTTCTCTCCCTTTCTTTTTCAGGTACCGCACCGAGTCTTCGATTATCTTAAGATTATCCGCGGGAGATATTCTCAGCACCTGCTCCACGTGCAGCAGCCAGGATTTCCCGAAGAGGGTAACCACGGGCGTCTCTGCTTCTATGGCTCTGCGCAGGGAAGGATCGCGAGACGGAGTATACTTCACTCGTCGGGTCATAGTGAAAGCGCAGAGTTTTGCCTTTTTAAGCGGGGTTTTTTTCATTTCCTCAAAGAACTTTATGTCCTTTGGATTGGAACCCGGCCATCCACCCTCCACGTAGGGAAACCCGAATGCATCCAGTTTTCGGGCAATTCTTATCTTATCCTGCAGGGAGAAATTTACTCCTCCCATCTGGGCACCATCTCTCAACGTAGTATCATATAACCAAATTTTCATTGCATCTTCTCCAGTTCGAATTCTTTATGAAGGGCTTGTACTGCTTTCTCACCCTCCTCTTCTCTTACCAGGCAGGAGATGAGAATTTCTGAGGTAGAGATAAGTTCTATGTTTATCTTTTCCCGGGATAGTGCCTTGAACATCCTCGCGGCTACCCCGGGATGTGTCCGCATTCCCACTCCTACTATTGACACTTTTGCCACACCTTTATCGCATCCTACTTTACCTGCTCCGAGCTTTTCTTTTACCTTTGCCATTATTTTTATTACCTTTTCTGTCTCTTCCCTATCTACGGTAAAAGTTATCTCGCTTTTCCCTTCTCTATCAGGAGCACCCTGTACAATGAGATCCACGTTTATGTTTTCTTTTGATAGCGGTTCAAATATTTCCGCTGCTACTCCAGGGTAATCAGGCACTCCATCTATACTTATCTTTGCCTGGTTCTTTTCCAGAGCGACTCCTCTCACCAGCACGCTTTCCATAGATTCTATCTCCTTCATCACAATAGTCCCCTCCTTCCCATGAAAAGAAGATCTCACATGTATTTTAACATTATACTTGGCAGCAAATTCAACGGAACGAGACTGTAAAACTTTTGCTCCGGCAGATGCCAATTCCAACATTTCATCGTAGGTAATTGAAGGTAATTTCTTTGCTTCCGGCACTATCCTGGGGTCAGTAGTAAATACTCCATCCACATCGGTAAAAATTTCGCATATGTCTGCTTTAAGTGCAGCAGCTATGGCTACTGCGGTAGTATCGGATCCTCCTCTTCCCAGCGTGGTTATGTTGGATTCGTAATCGGTTCCCTGGAAGCCGGCTACAATAACAATATTCCCCTTCCGAAGTTCATTTAGTATCCTCTTGCTGTTTACTTTTAAAATTCTGGCTTTTGTATGGAAGGAATCAGTAAGAATTCCTACCTGGGGACCGGTAAGAGAGACTGCTTTTTCTCCCTTTGCATGTATTGCCATGGAAAGAAGGGCAGAAGATATTTGTTCACCGGTTGCTATTAACATGTCCAGTTCCCGGGCGGGCGGATTTTGCGATATTTTTCTGGATAATTCTATTAGTTCATCTGTGGTAGCTCCCATGGCAGAAACTATAACTACCAATTCATTCCCCTTTTTTCTCTCCTCTACTACCCTGAGAGCAACTCTCTTTATGTGCTCCGGTGTAGCCAGAGAAGTACCGCCGAATTTTTGTACTATTAAAGCCATATCTACTTCCCCATTATAAATAATTTCATAAGCTCTTCTCCACTCTTAAAGTGTACGCCGGTCAAACGGGCGCTTACTTCGGAAAAAGTGGGGCAATTATTGGATTTCCCGATTCCCCACAGGATAAAGGGAATGGGGTCGCGGGTGTGTGTCCTGAGCGTGGTGGAAGTTGCATGGTCGCATCCTACAAATACCCTGGCTTCTGGATGAGCGGATATTATTCTTCCTACAATTTCCCTATCAAAGCTTTCGATAGCGGCCACTTTTAAGTGGGGATCTCCCATATGGGCAGCTTCGTCTGTTGCTTCAATATGGATAATCACCAGGTCTAACTTCCTGAGAGCCTTTATTCCTGCTTTTGCTTTGCCCCGCCAGTTGGTATGAATGTCTCCCGTAGCTTTCCTTACTTTTATTACTTCCATGTCCAGTATGGTTCCTATCCCTTTTATCACGTCCACGGCAGAGATAATACCAGCTTTAATTCCATACTTTTTTTGAAAACTTTCCCCGTGGGGTTTCTTACCTCCTCCCCATATCCAGATGGAGTTTGCCGGAGGAAGGCCTTTCTTCATTCTTTTAATGTTAAGCGGGTGCTGGGGCAGGTATTCCTGGGAGAGTTTAATCAGCCTTTTAAGCAAATTTGCCCCTCTTCCGCGGGGGAGGTAATTTCTTACTTCTTTCCCTATAATGTCATGCGGGGGGGTAGTGAAGGGGATATTGTCCTTTATTTCTCCCTTGCCTTTGATTATCAGTAAGTTCCTGTAGCTTACTCCGGGATGGAACTGGATATTCCTATCCCCCAGTTTTTCATTCAGATAGCGCATGAGCACGCGGGATTGGGAGGAGGGGATATGTTCAGCAGAGTAATCAGCCATTATTCCATCTTCTATGGTTACCAGGTTAACCCGAAAAGCCTTTTCGTGCCCTTTCAATTTAATCCCCTGGCTGGCTGCCTCCAGCGAACCCCTCCCGGGATAAAATTTATCCGGAGGATATCCCAAAAGGGAGAGTATAGCCACATCACTGCCCAGGGGGAAGCCTTCCTTCAGGGTGGTAATAAGTCCGCAATATCCCTCCTTGGCCAGCCTGTCCATATTGGGGGTGTATGCCTTTTGCAGGGGGGTTTTCCCTCCCAGTTGAGACAGGGAGTGGTCAGCCATGCCATCGGCGATTAACATTACATGCTTCATTTTTCCTCTATCTGGTAAGAAAAATTAATCCTGGGTATTTTACCTTTCCCTTTTATTCTCAATATGGCATCTTTTCCTCCCCATTTACCCTCCAATAAAGCCACAAGTTCTATCTCTTTTCTTATCAGTTTACCCTGGAAGGAGAGATTAGCAAAAAGAGGAATGGATTTTTGCAGGAACGGCTTAATGAAAGCAGTGGGGATATTTTTCCCACCACTCAGGCTCTCTATCAGGGGAGAGGTTAGGGGAGACAAGGGAAGAGCCGTGATTTCCCCTTTACCTGATAGGTATTCGTTTGGGTCGGGGAGTTGAAACTCTCCTTTTATCCAGAAGGAGGATTCCGGGGCAATGGTTCCCGTGATCTCTGCCTTTGCTTTTCTTCCCTCCCCGATGTTGTGGATAACTCCTTCTGCTTTGCCTTTTATTTTTCCGCCCGGGAAACGGATAACAAATTCTCCTTCTTTGAGAATTACTTCTTTTATTAGGGGAAGTTGAGGGTCGGGCAGGGATGGGTTAGAACGCCAGGTTACTTTCCAGCCTTTGATTACTACCTTTTCTATTTCCCTGTGTTTCCACATTCGCAGGGGAGAGAAGTTTGCTTCCAGGCGGGAAAACTGCCATTTCATTTGTTCCATTGTCCCTTCACCCCTGCTTATTTTAATCTTTCCCCTTACCAATCCCAGGGATATGTGTCTTACTTTTATCCCGTTCCTGGATAATTCTTCCTTAATCTTCTGGGTAACAGAGAAGAGCACTACCTGGTAGGCAAAAGAAAGAAAGACAACGACAGATAGTATTATCCAGCCTGCCTTCTTTTTTCTCATTATTTCAATCCCAGTTTCTCTTCCAGAATCTGTAGGGTAGGGGGGGCCAATTCCGGCACAGGAGATTCCTCCACTGCCCGGTCAGGGTCCTTAAGCCCGGTTCCAGTGAGAATACATACTGTTGTCTTATCCTTTAATACCCCGGGGTTCTCCCGGTTAAATTTCAGCAAACCTGCTACGGAGGCGGCAGAAGCAGGCTCTACAAAAATACCTTCTTCCTTTCCCAGGAGGTGGTAGGCAGAGATAATTTCCTGGTCAGAGACCAGGTCAATTTTACCGCCCGATTCCCGGGCAGCGGCTTCCGCTTCTTTCCAGCGGGCAGGATTGCCTATGCGGATAGCTGTGGCAATGGTTTCCGGATGGGGGATAACTTTTCCCTTTACAATGGGAGCGGCGCCTTCTGCCTGGTATCCTCTCATCCGGGGTAGAGAACGAATAATACCTGCGGAATAGTATTCTTTGTATCCCCTCCAGTAGGCAGTTATATTTCCGGCATTACCCACGGGGATAAAGTGATAATCGGGTGCTTTACCAAGCTCATCGCATATTTCAAAGGCACCAGTTTTCTGACCCTCGATGCGGTAAGGATTTATAGAGTTAACCAGTTGTATGGGATAGCGGGAAGTTATTTCCACCACCATGCGCAGAGCATCATCAAAATTACCCTGGATGGCAATTACCTGGGCGCCGTGGATTAGTGCCTGGGAGAGCTTACCCCGGGCAATTTTCCCTTCGGGGATGAGCACTATGCTTTTTATCCCGGCTCTTGCTGCGTAGGCTGCAGCAGAGGCAGAGGTATTTCCTGTGGAGGCGGCACACATTACTGCTTCTGCTCCCTTTTCCAGGGCTTTGGAGATAGCCATGGACATTCCCCTGTCCTTGAAGGAACCAGTAGGATTTGCCCCTTCAAACTTCAGTAAGACTTTGCCTCCAGTGAGCTCGCTTAAAACCTTGCCCTTTATAAGCGGGGTGTCGCCTTCATTTAAGGTGATTACGGGAGTTTTATTACTTACCGGCAGGAATTTTCTGTATTTCTCAATCAGCCCTTTTTTCATGCGTTTCTCTCCATTTACTATTAAGCCAGAGACTTATTTTACCATTGAAATACCCAATTGTTCCTCCTACCAGGACGTCGGAAGGAAAATGCACTCCCAGGTAAAGGCGGGAGAAGGCTACTAAGAAAGCTAACAGGTAAAATAACCAGGCGAAGCGGGGGAAAAAGTAGGAAAACAGCACTGCGCCGGTAAAAGCTACGGCTGAATGTCCCGAAGGAAAAGAGGAATACTTGAGAAGAGGCCCTAAAACCTGGATGTCAGGTAAAGTTTTCACCGGGCGGGGACGATGGATAAAATATTTCCCTGCCTGGACAAGTATTTCCACGAGAATTAGTGCGGTCAGGGAAGAAGTTAAACCGAAAAAAAAAGATTTTTTCCTGAAAAAGTAGAGGAAAGAAAAGAAAACAAGCAGAGTTATTCCTGCATTTCCCAGGTAAGTGAAGTAAATAAAAAAATAGTTTAACCATCCAACCCGGTGATTTACCAGCCAGTAAATCATATCCTTTTCCCATACCCCCAAGGTAAACATCAGGCTTATATTTTAACATACAACACGCCTGTAGAGGGAAAATGATAAAATAAACAAATGAAAGTTCGCGTATTAATCATTTTTTTAATCTTGATTGCGGTTTTTCTGGCCGTCATCCATCCTCAATTTAAATCCCAGAAGGAAAGAGTGAATGTAGTATTTATCCTGGTAGATGCTTTACGACCTGACCATCTTTCCTGTTATGGATATTTTCGTAATACCTCGCCCCAGATAGATAATCTTGCTAAAGATGCTTACCTTTTTACCCAGGCAATTTCTCCTTCCACTGTAACTGTGGTCTCTCTTCCTTCTCTCTTTACTTCCACCCTGGTGCGACATCTGGTGTCTAACTGGACAGCTTCCTTGAATCCAGATACTTTAACTCTCTCCGAAGTATTCAAAAGAAAAGGCTATCGCACCGCTTTTCTGAGCGGTCATGGGGTTATTGGAAAGGTGAAGGGATTGAGTAGGGGGTTTGACAAATTTGTGGATGACCGGGAGTTAACGGCTCCTCTTCTCACTTCTAAGGGAATACAGTGGATACAGCAAAATTCCTCGCAGCCTTTTTTCCTTTACCTCCATTATATGGATGTCCATGGTCCCTATAGGCCTCCTTCTCCCTATAACACAATGTTTGTTAAGGATAAGTTTTATAAGGAGACAAAAAAGCTTCCGGTAAGTGAAACGGATGAAGGAGAAAATGCCATACCCCGCTATATCTACCAGGAGGGGCATAGGGAAGCGGGATATTACATAGCCCAGTACGATGGAGGGATAAGGTTTACCGATGAATATATTGGCAGGCTGATGAAATATCTTAAGGATTCTAATCTTTACCGGAATACCCTTATTGTAATTACGGCAGACCATGGAGAATACCTGGGTGAACACGGTAAGTACTTTGCCCATGGAGGACCGCCCTGGGATACGGTGATAAGAGTTCCGCTTATTATTAAAATACCTCAGCAAAAGAAGGGGAGAGTGATAGCTTCCATGGTGCCTACCCTGGGGATTTCTCCCACGATTCTTTCCCTGCTTAATTTTAAGGTTCCGGAAACCATGGAAGGAAAGAATTTTGCAGGGTTATTAAAGAAAAACGGGAGTTATAGCTCTTCGCCCATTATCAGTATAAGCGGGAATCCGGAGAGAAGATCCTGGTATGTCTCCTTGAGAACAGAGGAATATAAGATTATACATGGAGGAAGGGAAGGAAAAGAGTTGAAATGGTTTTACAACCTAAGACAGGACCCCCGGGAAAAGGTTGTTTTAGGCCGGGATGAGATTCCTTCATCTCTCTCTTCTCTTCTGGAAAAAAGAGAGAAAGAAATACAAAGTTACCTTTCCTCTTCCCTGGGTAGACTGGACCAGGAAAGCAGGCAAAGATTAAAAAGCCTGGGATATGTGCAGTAGGCGAGGAAGAATTTAGACTTTAGACCATAGACTTTAGACTTTAGGTTGGTTCAGAGGATGGGTAGATGGAAGCAGTGAACAAATGAGTTCCCTGGGTTCCTGGTATCCTGGTTTCTTAGTGGCCTGGTAGTCCTGGTACCCTGGGAGAAAGTTTTACCCTGAACCCCACGTGGTTCAGGGTTAGGGTTTGAGTATTTAGATTTTGGGTTTATTTGGAGTTTAGGATTTTGAGTTTCGAGTTTACCCCGACACCAGCTTGCCTGTCATACCTGCGAAAGCAGGTATCCAGGAAAATAAAAATTATGTGTATGTATGGATGATATAGATTCCCGTTTGCACGGGAATGACAAAGGAGAGCATGGATGATAGGGGAGGCAGAAAAAAGGCGGGGGAGAGATGGTGGACGGATAACGTATGACGTTTCGAGCTACACAACCGCAACCGGTTGACGGTTTCTCGGGAAATTTGGGTGGTTTATTTAGAGTTTAGAGTTTGTTGTTTAGGGTTTAAAAAGAAGTGGATTCCCGCCTGCGCAGGAATGACAATAGAGGAGGGCGGGCAGGGCACCAAGGAGGAAAAATTAGTTTCCAGGATAAGATATGATAGGTGAGAGGAAGACTTCGTACTATATAGGGCCTGGATTAAACCTGGTATTTACCTCGCTTTCTGCGCTTCTGGCTATTATTATGGCTATTCTGGCTTCCTTGCTGGTTCCTTTTCGCTTCCTTTTCAGGTTTTTCCGTAGAAACCGGAAAGTGCTTTATGCCATTATCGTGTTTATTTTCCTGGTGTTGGTTGCTACAATGCTAAGAATGAAGAGTGTGCCGGAGATGAAGTACGGAAAGATAATCATCCTGGGCATGGATGGTCTGGATGCGAGAAGGGTAGAGGAGATGATGAAGAGGGGGGAATTGCCCAATTTTCAGAAGCTGAAAAATACCGGAGGGTTTGCCTATCTTTACTCTACCGTGCCACCTGAGTCATCAGTAGCCTGGACCTCTTTCTTTACCGGCGTAAATCCCGGGAAACACGGGATATTCGATTTTCTCCAGCCTGACCGGGATAACTACCTGCCTTATCTTACCCTGAGCAAGTTTTTGCCTCCCGGGAAATTTCTGAGTTTTGCCGGCTATCGCATACCATTATCTTCTCCCCGCCTGGAGAAATACTGGGATAGTACCCCTTTCTGGGAGATAACCTCCAAGTACAGGATTCCCACGGTCATCTTGCGTTTGCCCATGACTTTTCCCCCTGAAAAGCTCTACGGTAAGATGCTTTCAGGGTTTGGTGTACCAGACCTCCTGGGAACCCAGGGCACCTATGCTTTTTACACCACGCGGAAGTTGGGAGATAGAGGCAGGGAGGAAAGGGTGGTGAGGGTGGAAGAAAATAATGGGCAGGTGAAAACCTTTATTTATGGGCCGGAGAATAGCTTCCGCAAAGATATGGAAAGAGTAAAAATACCCCTTACCTTTAAAATCAATTCTCCTGATAGGGAGATAGTGATTTCCCTGCAGGGGAAGAGTTACCGGGTAAAAGAGGGAGCCTGGAGTAAGTGGATAGAGGTTGATTTTCCCCTGCTTCCCCTGGCCAGGGTAAAAGGTATTCTTCAGTTTTACGTAAAGAAGGTTAAGCCAGATCTGGAAGTTTACCTGTCACCACTTAACTTTGATCCCCGACACCCTGCTTTTCCCATAAGTTTTCCTTCCTCGTATTCCCGCGAACTATCCAGGGCAATGGGTCTTTTTCATACACTGGGACAGCCGGGAGAAACCTGGGCTCTTAACGAGGGGAGACTGGGAGAGCAGGCAGTACTGGAAGAGTACGGTGAGGTACTTAAGGAAAACGAGAAGATGCTGGATTACGAAATGAAAAGATTCAGGGAAGGAATTCTCTTCTGCTACTTTGGTATTACTGATATTACCCAACACATGTTTTACCGTTTCCTTGACCCGCACCACCCTCTTTACAATGAAAAAGAAGCCAGGATTTACCGGGACGTTATTCCCCGGGTGTATAGGGAGATGGATAGAATCCTGGGAGAGGTCCTGCAGAGAATAGATAAAGAGACAAAAGTAATAGTGCTCTCGGATCATGGGTTTTCCAGCTTCCGGAAAAGTATTAACCTCAATACCTGGTTGTGGAAGGAGGGATACCTCTCTCTTAATGCCCCGCCGCAGGAGAGCGAAGAATTTTTCCAGAATGTTAACTGGGCGTATACCAGAGCATATTCCCTGGGGATTGGCGGAGGCATATATCTGAATCTTAGGGGCAGGGAATCCCTGGGTACGGTGAGAAAAGAGGACATCTCTTCCCTGACTGAGGAGATAAAGAAGAAAATAGAAGGACTTACCTGTCCAGAGAACGGGGAAAAGGTGGTAAATAGAGTATACCTCAAGGAAGAGGTTTACTCCGGGCAGCATTTGCAGGAAGCACCTGAGATAGTAGTAGGGTTTAAGAAAGGTTATCGGGTGTCCTGGGAGTCCGCGCTGGGTGCGGTGAGGAAGGATGTTTTCCAGGACAACAAGAAAAAGTGGAGTGGAGACCATTGCTTTGATAGTAAACTCGTCCCGGGAATTTTATTCACTAATTTTTCCATTGAGAAAGATAAGGCAAATATAGTGGATGTTATCCCTACTGTGTTCAGATTATTGAATATCCCTGTTACAGGGGAAATGGATGGGAAGAGCCTGGTAGTACAGAAATAAAAAAGAGGAGACGGATAAAATATCCATCTCCTCTTTTTTTGCTTACTACTTCTTAGAACCTTCTTCTGAAAGAGGGAGAAGCATCTCTCTGACGTGGCGGTCTGGCTTCAGCTACTCTTAGTGTTCTTCCATCGAAGTCCTTTTCGTTCATAGCTTCCAGAGCCTTTTCTGCGTCTTCTGCATTCGCCATTTCGACGAATCCAAAGCCTCTTCCCTGAATTATTCTTACGGAGACTACTTCTCCGTACTCAGAGAAAGCATCTTTCAATGCAGTTTCTGTTGTCTGGTAATTAAGGTTACCTATGTAGAGTTTACTACCTTTCACTTTTTTTCTCCTTTTAGTTAAGGTTAATTTAATTTTCCATCCTGCTAAATACAGGATAGAACATTTCCGTTCTATTTAATTATCTTAATTCTCTTTCCTCCTTATGAAAACTACTTTTACTTTAGCCCGTTTCTTCTCATCCGAAAACCAAAAAACAGCCACCTCCTTATTTCCAAAAAAACTATCTCTAACGGGCTCTAACGGGCTTTTTCTCCTAACATACACATTATAGCACTATTTCGCAATTAAATCCAGCAAGGGGTAAAACCCATTAATGGTTAAAGGAAGTTTTCTCTTTATAATCTCTTTTTTGCTCCTGGAGAGAGCTATTGAAAGTCCGGGAGCTAAAACTAGAAACCTTACTCTTTATCTTAATATTTCCTCCTACTGGATCTCTCAGAGAGGCAGCTTTTATTACTGGAGCATCTTCTCTGAAATAATGGTATCGTCATTGTAAACTGCTCCATAAAGCGGGCAGCAGCATGGCGGCCAGAATGGCTATGACAACTAAGAGCTCTATCAGGGTAAAATCTCTTTTTGTCCTTAAATACTATAAAGGGTGAAGTTGTCAAGGAGAAAATAGGGGTATTAAAGAATGGGCCTTTTTGTAGTTAGAGAAGAACTTCTTGTAAGTATTCAGGGACTATTGAATCGCTTTTGAGTTTTTCTTTCATGAGCCGGGCAAAATCCTGGGAGGCTTCTTCTTCCCCGTGCACCACGAATATTTTCCCCCGGATATTATTGAAGCTTGCTGCCCATTTCAAAAGCTCGTCTCTATCTGCATGGGCAGAAAAGCCGTTTATCTTCTCTATCCTTGCCTGCACAGGGTAAATCTCTCCATGGATTCTCACCTTTTCCTTCTTTTCCAGAATTTCTCTCCCCAGGGTTCCCTTTGCCTGGTACCCCACAAACAATATTGTGCTTTCCGGGCGGGTAATGTTATTGCGAAGGTGGTGTTTTATTCTTCCGCCTGTACACATACCGGAACCAGCTATGATAATAGATGTCCCTTTTATATGGTTTATTGCTTTCGATTCTTCCGTTGACCGGGTTAATTTAAGAAGGGAAAAGTTGAAGGGGGAGTCTTTCCTGTTGAGAAAAGCCTTGGTGTCCTGGTTAAGGTATTCTGCGTGTTTTCTAAATACTTCAGTTACATCTATGGCCATGGGGCTGTCCAGGAAAACCAGCAGGTGGGGAATTTTGTCCTCTCTCAAGAGTTCACTCAAATAGTAGAGCAATTCTTGCGTTCTTTCAATGGCAAAGGCAGGGACTACTATATTCCCTCCCTTTTGCCGTGTTTCTATTATTATCTCCTGCAGTTTTTCCCTGGATACTTCTTCTTCTTCGTGCCGCCTGTTCCCGTAGGTGGATTCCATGATCACGTAGTCTGCTTCCGAGAAAGTTGTGGGGTTGCGCAGGACAGGCTTATCCCATCTTCCTATGTCTCCTGAGAAAATTATAGTTTTTTCCTGTTTCCTGCCTTTCGCTTTTATCTCAATTATTGCAGAGCCTAAAATGTGTCCTGCGTCGTGGAAAGTGGCTTTTATCTCCGGAGTAATCTCGAATTCTCTGCCGTAGGGGAAAGTAGCAAAATGGGGGAATACATTGCGGGCATCTTCGATAGTATAGAGGGGGAGCTCGGGGTAGGGCCCTTTTCTCCCCTCTTTTTCATGCCGTTTCTTCTTAAAGGCTGCGTCTTCTTCCTGCAATTTTGCAGAATCTAAGAGTACTATTTTGGCGATTTCCCTGGTAGGCGGAGTGCAAAAAATGTTTCCCCTGAAACCTTCTCTTACCAGTTTTGGCAGGTATCCGCAGTGGTCAAGGTGGGCATGGGTTAAGATTACTGCATCTATGCTGGAGGGAGGTACCGGGAAATCTTCCCAGTTGCGAAAGCGTAAAGCTCTCTCCTGGAATAAACCGCAGTCAATTAAAACCCGATGGTTTTCATTTTCTAATAGAAACCTTGAGCCAGTAACATTCTGGCTTGCTCCGAGAAATTTAATCTTCATCTGGAAAGAAACCTGGCTATGCCTGCCTGTTATCCTGCTCCAGGACTATATCGGCTATTTTTTTAACTTTTTCCTTATGTTTATAATTTTGCTCAATATTTCATTCGCTCTAAGGGGAATGTCTTTACCCATCTTATATCCTGTACTTTAAATATAACAGAAGAACAACAAAAGTCAAACAGAACGACAGGCTATAAGGCTATGGAGGGAGAGAATGGTTGGTAGCGAGTAGTTTGGGGGGAGTTAGTTTTAAGGTAGTGGGGGAACGGGTTGAGGAGAACGGTAAACGCAATACAAGTACCGATTCGCATTGCGCAACCGCAACCGATTACCAGTAGCCGGTAGTAAGCAGGATACCGGGAAACTATTTCTCCTGACTCTGCATTCCAGACTAATTTATATCCCGGGTCTTTACTCAGGAGAGATTTCTTCCACCCCGATCTCCAGTTCGTACTTTATCTCCTCTCCGGGAGCTAAATACGGCAGTAAGCCTTTTTTCTTCAGTTCTTCCCGGGGTAAGAGCAGGATATTCGATGGTTCAATTCCTACCACGTAATTGCCCTCTCCCATCATTTTCCATTCCACAAAATAAGGGAGAACTTGCTTGGGATAGATTAGATATACTTTAAGTTTAAGGCCTGGATTTACAATAGATACTTCCACCTTCCCCTCGGCATTTTCTTCTATATCCAGGAAATAGCACTTTTCTTTGAAACCAGGTATAGGCGAGCTGAATTTAGCAAAATTTTCCCTGTCTTTTTCTGCCTCTTCATCTCTGGGGGTACATTCTTTGACCTTTGCTTTTAGGTAGGAACCGTTGTCTATCAAAGGAAAGCCAATATTTACATGATAAAGAATTGCATGGGGAGTTTTCTCAAAACCTTCATTCCTCACCGTATCAGCTATAAATAAGCGGTTTTCTCCTGCCCTGCTCCAGATTTTTCTCCGTAGAACAATATTTTCCCCAAACATCCTGCTTTCTCTCACTTCGCCTTTTACCCCTAAATACAACTTCTCATCTTTCCATTCCCGCTGCAGGGAAATAATTTCTGCCGGTACATGTGATATTCTCCCGTGTAACCCTATCTCTTCATTTTCTTCTACTGCGGGTACTCCAGCGTGGGTTAATCCGCAAGTTACTAAAAGACCTCCTCCAAAGCTTCTCAGCCATCCAAAGTTGTGGGGCTCATAGTAGGAAGGGTGGACCAATCCGGGAGGAGCCTGAAAGGAGAGCGGGATGCCCCGGTAGGAAGCTCTGCCAATATCCATGCCCCGGGAGAGGATAACCTCAAATTCAAATCCGGAGCCCGTGTAAACTTCTGCTATTTCCATCCCTTCTCCTCTTCCTTCAGCCAATCTTACCCGTCTAACCCCGGCTACCTGTTCTATTCTTCCTACTCTTTTCAGTAATTCTTTCCTGGAGTAATCTCTCTGGGTAAACTGGATCATTGTGCACCTCCTTTTCTCCTCAATATTATACACCCAAAAATCTCATTAGGAGAGTCAATAGATAGGGTTGAATAGAGGAAAAAAGGAAAAAGCGAAGAAGAAGGGGACAATACTCTCTCTTTTCATGGTGAAGTATGAATGGTTTCTTCTCCTTCTTCCTTATCAAATAACTTGAGCTGTTTTTTCTTACATCTCAATACTACTAACCGGAAGCCGGAACTTTTGCCTGGCGCCGATGGTCATAGGGACAGGTATCCTGCACTTTCACTAAGGCCATAGTCTATACTAAACCCTTCGCAAACAATATTGAAACCCCCCACATTCACAGGTACAATGAGACATTGGTTAAAATTACCTTTTTCTATCAGGAATGGTTTTTCGTGAGGATGTGACTGGCAAAGAAGGATAGATATTCTTAAATATGCGATGACCTCCAGGCAAATTGTTTTTTCTCTGTTTTTCCTGCTTCTACTGCCACTCTATCTTTTCCCTTTTATAAGACCGGAAATTCTTAAGTCCATCCTATCAGAAGCGGGTATCCTCGTAGTATTATTCTTTGTCATTCTGGCCATCTTTAGAGAAAAAAAACTCAAAATCCCGGATTTACCTCTCTTGCTTCTCTTTCTCTTCTCTCTTGTTTATTTTTTAGTTTCTGCCTTACGCGGATTACCTTTAGGTTTTCACCCCGAAGGATGGCTGCCGTTTTTCTACCTTATACTCTCCGTCTCTCTCATTTTATTGCCGAAATATAACCATGAGAAAATAATTAAGTATATTGTCTTTATAGGGATATTTGTATCTCTTGTGGCTATTTATGAAAAACTCGTAGGATTTCCCGGGCAATGGGAATACAATTTCCCGCAAGAAGCCTTCAGCACCCTGGGTAATCCCAATAAATTAGGCGCCTATATGGCCGTGCTTTTTCCTCTTTCTCTCTGCCTGGTGAAGAAAAAATGGCAGTGGGTTTTACCTGCTCTTATTTTATTCGCTCTTTTCCTCTCACGTTCAGAGGGTGCATATATCTCACTTATAGCCAGCGCCCTTATCTGGAGTTTTATTTATTACCCGGGCAAAAGACACATTATATTTCCGGGATTGATTCTCCTGCTGCTCTCTCTATATTTTGCCTTTAAGTCTCTCCCCCCCCAGTCGGTTTACTGGAGGTTTTTTCACTGGGAAGTGGGAGGCAGAATATTTTTCTCCCATCCTGTTATCGGGACCGGGCTGGGTGGAGTGCTGAAAAATTACGCTGTTTTTCAAGCTCCCATAAGGCCCCATTTCCCCCTGCCCCCTCCTTTCTCCCTGGAAAAATATCTGCACAACGATTTTTTGCAGATACTATCTGAGACAGGCATTATAGGATTTTTACTCTTCTATTCTCCCTTTATTCTTATCATGGGGAACTTTTTTAAAAGGGAGAAATCGCCAGACAAATTTATTGCCTTTTCCCTGATTACCTGGTTTATGCTCAGCATGGTAAGCTTCCCTTTGTACATGCCTTCAGTAACTCTCTTAGTTCTCATCCCGTTATTTCTCTATCTACCGGGAAGAGAGATAGCGGTAAACCTTCCTGCCATGCCAAAACCTTTCTATTTCCGAAAGGGGAAGGGAAGAAGTTCCAATCAGAACTCTGCCTGGTTAAGCAAATTATCATTTATCATACTCTTGCCTCTCCTGCTCCTATCTCTTTTCTCCCTGGGCAGAATTCTTATAGGAGAGTACCATTTCCGCAAAGGAATCTTCTACCTGGAAGAAGGCCGGAAAAGTAAGGGGGAAGACGAATTGCAGAGAAGCCGGCGCTATAACCCCAGGAATCCCTTTCTTTATTACGCCCTTTCTGTCTTAAAACAGGAAGAAGGAGAAAAGGAAGAATCCTTACGGCTGGCCAGGAAAGCCCACTCCCTGGGCCTGAGGCACCCCCGGCTCCAGAAACTTTTGCAGGAACTGGAGAAAGATTGAGCTTGTAGATTCTGGAGATTAGCCCTGAACTACGGAGGCAGGTTTGCTATTAAGTTCCCTCGCGGAGTGAACCAGGGTTATCTTAACTTGTGAATCCTCCTGATAATATCCATCACTTCATCTATTTTTTGCCTCTTTTCCTCATCAGATTTCCCCTGTAGAGACTCCACTACACAGTGTTCAATATGCTTGGAAAAAATTTTCTCTGACACACGACGGAGTGCATTGATAGCTGCGTAAATCTGGATCACAATATCCACGCAATACTTCTTTTCTTCAATCATCTTTTGAATTCCTCTAATCTGTCCCTCGATTCTCTTTAAATCCACCAGGCTTTCTGCATGAGTAACTTTATGATTCATTATTGCTCTCCTTTTTTAAATTTTACTTAATATTACAACTATGGAGCTCCACAGGCAAGCTTTCCATGCTCTCCATTCTGATATACCTGTATCTTTCCTTCACTCCGGCATCTCCTTTTTTTTCAGGAGATATTTTTTAGCTCTCAAGGCAGCCTTGGCTCCCTCCCCGGAAGCAATAACTATTCTTTTCCCAAAGGCATTCGTTACATCTCCACAGGCAAATATTCCCTCCACGTTCGTGGAACAATCAGGGTTTATCACTATCTCCCCCTTTTCGTTCAATTTAACCAGCCCACGACAGAATTCCGTGTTTGGCAAAAGCCCTATCTGGATAAAGACGCCTCTGCAGGGAATTTCCTTCCTCACCCGGCTATCCCGCGCCTGTACCACCACGCTCTCCACCTTGTCCTTACCTCTGATTTCTTCTACATCGTAGCCCTCCAGTATTTCCACTTTTCCGCTTTTTCTCAGTTTTTCAATATCAGCATCATCGCCGATGAGCTCTCCCTGAGAGACCAAGGTTACCTGGCAGCCCAGGTTCTTTAAATCGTTGGCGGTCTGGATGCCGGAGTTTCCTCCCCCGATAACCACCACATCCATACCCTTGAATAAAGCAGTATCCTGTACCGAACTGTAGGATACCCCTTTCCGCAGCAAACGTTCCTCCCCAGGAACCCCCAGCCTCCTTCGCTTCATTCCCGTGGCTATAATCACGGAACGAGTGCGAATTGTTCTCCCTGACTTAGTCAACACCTCAAAACTTTTCCCCTTTCTGTTAATCTTAACCACCTCATCTATCATGTGATCCAGGTAATGCTGATGTAAAAACTGGTTTTTAAACTTGTTGGTAAGTTCTTTACCCGTGATAAAGTCAAACCCCATGTAATTCTTGATTTTCGAGCTATCCACCGCCTGACCGCCTATATCCATGGTCACCACCATGGTATCTATTTTCAAAACGGAAGCATATACAGCAGCCGTAACCCCTGCCGGGCCGCCTCCAATGATAACCAGGTCATGAATGTACTCCCGGGAAAATTTCCGGGGAGAATTTTTAAACTTATTCTTACAACCTGCAGAACAAAAATAGTATTTCTTTCCCTCGAATTCCAGGGTGAAATCTTCTTCCTCAATCTCCATTCCGCAGACAGGATCCTTAATCATTCTTTCCCTCTCCTGTTCGTTCCAGCATCATCTGAGCTCCCATATCATGGCAGAGAACTACCTCGTCAGCCCCTGCCTTCTTTAGCTTGGCTTCGTTCGTCATGTCTTCTATTTTGCAAATAACCTTTAAATCTGGATTAAGCATCTTGGCCGTTAAGGCAATGAAAACATTGTACGAATCATCCAGCGATGCCAAGAGATACCTGGCTTTTTTAATCCCGGCCCTCTCCAGCACTTCATCCTGCCGTGCATCCCCCTCCACTACAGAAATATCAGACTGCACCATCTCTTTTACCTTTGCCGGGTCATTTTCTATTACAACAAACTGTGCCCCTTCCTGCAATAATCTTTTAACCAGGGCCCTTCCTACTTTCCCGTATCCACAGACAATAAAATGATTTTTCTTCTCCATTGTTTCTGCAGGCAATTTCAACACCTCCTTTATTCTCTTTCTCACGATAACCTCAAAAATAGTCTGAAAAGTAGCCAGAACTGTGCCTACCCCCAATAAAATTACTATAATGTCTAAAATCTTCCCGGATAGAGTCTGGGGAGTAATGTTGCCGTAGCCAATGGTGGTAATAGTAACCAGGGTGAAAAAAAACGAGTCTAACAGCGTGGGAACATTGCCTTTCTCAAAGAAGCGAAAGCCGAATGTTCCGGCTATCACCACCAGGATAAGCACCGCCACGCTTAGCTTCAAGCGGACCCAGATATCTTGCGTTTCCTTATCCATTCTCTTTAACCACTTGCCTGGTGAACATCTGCCAACTTATACCAGTGTATATGTTCGTAAAGACTCGACCACAACATACCCAGAGAAAAGGCAAACAAAAGCTCCTCCAGGGGTACTCCCAGAATCAATATCCCGGATATCTGGGAAAAATTCCACACACTTCGCACGTAATCAGGAAAAACAGCCACCAGGGTAACGAAAAACACAAAGTAGAAGCCCAAAAATAACAGGCCTCCCACCCAGACCTTTTTCTTAAGGTCAGGCCTGCATATAATCGCGGCAATGCCGCCTAAAAACATGGCTACGATAGCACAATAGATATGGTTCCAGTCTGTCCAAACCGCCAGAGCCACGAAAATAAGCAGGGGGGAACTTACCGCGAGAGAATGAAAGCGATGCCGCCTGTGGTAATGTTCCTCCATACCCATTTTAATATGTCTTGTCTTGAAGAAGATCTCGTAAAGAATGGCTACCAAACCTCCGATAGCAAAGGAAAAAATTATGCTCTCTATATCAAAGCCTGTTTTTTCTGCCAGGTTAAATAAGGAGGGAGGATTCCAGTACCCGGGAACGAACAAAGGTTCAGTGAGTCCAAGCGGTGCAGTCCATAGGCTTGCCCAGAGCATCTCCCTGCGAAGATTCTTTTTAAAGATAAAAAAGAAGCCCCAGATAATTAGAAGTAACAGTGACCAGATAAGCCATACATATTGCTGCATAATAGGTCCTATTCCTTTTTTACCGGGCAGGATAAATCCTTTCCTGCCTCCAGTCTCAACCGCGGGATAAAGGCAGGAACGCTTTTCTTATACTGCAAAAATTCCTCCCCGAACTGCTTCTCCAGCTCTCTCTCTTCTCTCATGGCCAACTTATAGTAGGCAAATATAAGTATAGGCCACATCAGCAAAGTAGTCAAAGAGGGCCACTGGATGAGAAAGCCAATGGTGATTAAAAGTATCCCATCGTATTGGGGATGACGTATATGAGCATATATACCCTCTTTTACCAATTTCTCTCCCCCTGCCTGGTAGATAAGCTTCCATCCCCTGTACATCAGGTATAGCCCAAAAAATATGAATCCATTGGTAATAAAATGCAGGATGACCATAGCCAGGGCAGAGTGGGCAAGCCCCAGGAATACCAGGATAAGATGGCCGCTGGCATGGGAGAAGGGATCCAGCACTGGATAATTCTTGCCCAGCAAAGAAACCAGCAGAAATATGGTAAGGGGAAAACCGTACATCTCCATAAAGAGCACTACCAGAAAAGAGAAAAAGACCCCCATAGAACGCCATTCCACCTTCTTCTTCGGCCTTAAAAAACCCAGGGCAAACAAAATAAAAAAGGCAACACTGAAAAGTACCGTTCCCCAGTTATTGTAAGCGTAACTGCTTACCCCTTCTCCATGCATATCTTTACCTCTCCTTTTCTAAAAAACACTAAATCCCTGTCTGCTCCCCCGATGGAACGGCGGGGTTGCCAACCTGCCTCTCTCGTCATTCCTGCGAAAGCAGGAATCTATATCATGAACACCTACATATAATATTCCCTTCCATGCTTTATTTTCCTGGATACCTGCTTGCGCAGGTATGACAAGTAGGGCTGGTATTGGGATAAACTCTAAATTCAAAATATCCTAAACTCCAAATAAACTACAAATCACAAACCCAAAACTTTCCGAAGGAATCCCGGACCCCGATATAATTTCGGGGCTTCGGGACTAAACCCTAAATCCTAATTTTCCTCCAGGGAACCAGGATACCAAGATACTAGGAAACTGACTCACTGCTTACTATTCACTATTTACTCTTTACTCCCCTCTTCCCTCGCTACTCACTACTATCTACTCGCTACTAAGGTATAGCCTTCCATCCTCTCATCCCAGAACCACTATTATCAAATAGCAGAGTGCTCCTATGAGCAGGGCTGTGGAAAAGCCGGAAACCAGGGAAACGGCCACAGCCAGCACCGATCCCAGCACAGACATGGTGCCGTTTATACCATACATCCAGGGAATGGAGCGCTCCATGTCCATCTTTTTCAAAAGCGTAATAGAAGTGGGGAAGGGAACTCCCAGTACAAACCCCAGGGGAAGCAGGAGGAGGGCAGTAACAAAACCTCTTATAAATATACTGCTTCCCAGCAGGTTATTTAAAATAATGGAATGCACAAAAAAGAGCACCATTACCACAAAGAATACACACAGGGAAAATACTTTTAACCTTTTTCTCAGATTACGAGGATAGAACCTACGGCTCACAAAACTCCCGGCTCCCATCCCCACTAACAGGGAAGATAAAAGCACTGCCAGAGATATAGTAGGCGAACCAAGGTATAAAGTCAATTTCTGGAAAAAAGAAAAGAAATCTCTACCAGCATAAATCCTGCACCAAGGAGAGTGAATATACTCAGGAATCTCAGCATATTTTTCCGCTTCCGGCTAAACACCAGCGGAATAATTATCAACAACACATTCACCAGCACCACCAGTCTGAGCAGGGAAAGTATATCTTTCGGCAAACCTTTGACAATCTTGTAGAAAAATGGCTTGTTATCCCTTACCGGCGTCAAATCTATGGAAGAAGCAGCAATTACTTCATTTAACTTGCTATCTCCTTCTGCCAATTTCATCAAGGTTTCGTTGAACATCTTGAGCTCAAAAGGCAGTTCCCCTTCTTTATTCTCCAGCAGAACTGTCTGCTGCCGGGTATAAGGCAGGTAAGAGGAGTAAGGATAGTCAAGCTCCAATAGGTGCATAAGTTTGTGACGGAGGATCATTTCTTCGGGAGCAAAAGGCGTTTTTCTCAACACCACAAGAGGCTTCATCTTCCTTCCTATGGTATAGATATGTTTCATGGCTTCCTTATTATCTATCCCCATCTCCTCCAGGGCAGTTAAAGCAGTAACCACGAAACGCAGTATCTCATGCGGACGATGCATGACCAGTACTATCCGTCCCTTATCAGTCAAATGATTGAAGTAATCTTTTATTGCCTCTGCGGTTAAAAGATAATTTTCCGTAAGGGCATACCCTTCCAGACTCCGCGAACTCTTGGTTACCGGGAGAGTAAGCATAATCACATCGTACTTTTTATTTGATCCCCTGAGAAAGCTTCTTCCCTCGCCCACCACAATATCTACATTTT
>JAADFP010000009.1 GCA_013152825.1 Caldisericota bacterium
GTTGTAGTGGCACTTTATATACAGTTGTTAACCCTGACATTCCTGAAACTGGGGAAAAAAAAATATTCAAAAAGTTATCTCTCAACTTAGAGAAAGAGAAAGGCTTCTGGAGAGAGAAGTACAGGAGAGAGAGAATAGACGAAAAGAATTAGAGAGAGCTTTAGAGGAAATAGAGGACAAATTGGGGCAGGTACGCGAGAAAGAGACCACCATCCGAGAAACTCTCATACGGATAGAAGGAAAGCTGAATCTCTTCCAGGAAAAGAAATACCAGCTGGAAAGATTCAAAGAAAATTCTCGCCAGAGGGCAGAAAATTTAGCAGAAGAATTAAAAGCTACACTTGATAACATAGATGCTTTGAAGAAACGGGAAGAGAGAGGGAAAATTGAGCTGAAGGAATATGAGAAAAAATCAGTTCTGCTGAACGAAAAAATCAAGGGGTTTTCGAAAGAAAGAGTAAAGTGGGAGCGGGCACGGGAAGAGCTAAGAGAAAAGAATTTTGAGGCAGCAGCAAATATCTCACGTATCAGCAATGAAATCAACAAACTTTCCAGGGACATTCACAATGCAGAAGTAAAAATATTCAAGATAGAAAGGGAAATCAAAAATTACCAGGGGCAAAAGGAACCACTAAACGAGGAGTTAAAAATCCTGAAAGAAAACTTCGCGGGAAAGGAACAACTTGCAGAAGCGCTGCAGAAAGAAATAATTGCACTGGAAAGTCTGCTCCAGAAGGAATCCAGAGAGATAGATACGCTTAGAGATAAATTGCAGGAAAAGGTTGATTTTAAGAAAGCACTGTCAACAAAAATATCTCTATGGGAAGAAATCCTGAAAGGAGATTCCCAGATTCCTTCCGGCAATAGATACCTGAAAGAGAACCATCCCCATCTTCCTCTTCTGGGCGACCTGGTAGAAGTAGAACCAGAAGCTCTAAAGGCGTTTGAATCGCTTTTTGTCCATCTTGTTGATGCCTTATGGGTGGATAACTGGGAAGAAGCCAGGCAGTTTTTAGAGGAGGCAAAAAGAGAGAAAAAAGGAAGAGTGAAACTTATCCTGGGAAAGAAGAAAGAGCATAAATACTGGCAGGGCAAAATGAAAGGCCCGGAGATAATTTCAGAATTTTTGCCACCGGAAAGTCAGGTCAACTGGGTAAAAAACCTATCAGAAGCTGAGGAATACATTAAGAAAAATAATTTCTCGGAAGTATTAATAACCAGAGAAGGAGAGGTTATTTATCCTAACGGATTGATAACTGCTGTATACGATGAGAAATCAATCGTAACCGGAAGAGAAAAACGATTTCAGGAAATGATAGATAAGTTAAGGGAAACGGAAGAGGAAATAAGGGAATGGCAGGAAAAAGTCGCGAAAAAGGAGCAGTTGCTAAACGAATTAAAAACGAAGTTAAATAATAAATTAAATGAAAAATCACAGGTAGTGAAAGAAATAGAAGCGTGGAAAGAAAAACATCAGCAGCTTACCCAGAGAGAAAAAGATATTGAAAACGCTATCCAGGCTCTACATAGTGAGAAAAAAGAATGGGAAAAAGAAAAAGAAGATAATAAAAAATCACTAATGGATCTGGAAAAGGAAAAAGAAAAAGAAGAAATTAAAAAGGCTCTCATCGGAGATGAACTTAAGGAAACGGGGAGAAATATTGATAAGATAGCACAAGAAATTTCTAAAGCAAGGGAAGAAATACAGGATAATATGCAAAAAATCTCTCATTGGAGGGTTAACCTGGAAAATATAAAAATTAATCTAAGCGATCTGGGGAAAAAGAAAGAAAAGCTGGAAAGAGACAAAATAGAGGGGAAAATAGAAGAAGAGAAATACGCAGATGAAATGCAAGGAATAATAAAAACAGTAAAAGAATTGGAAGAAGATAAGGAAAAGAAAGCAAAAGAAGTGCAGGAAATAAGGACAGAAATCAGCAAATTATTACAGATGAAGGAGGATAAAGAAAAAGAGCGCAGAAACGAAGCAGAGAGAAGCCGGAGAATGAGAGAAGAATGGGAACAAACTCTTCACCAGTTACAGGAAAGAGAGATTTCCTCTACACGTATAGAAGGAGAAATGAGAAACATATACTCCAGAATATATTCTCTCTACCAGGTAGAAATTGACCGGTGGAAAGGAGGAAATTTAAGTATAATAGAGGAAAACCTGGATGACCTCAGAGAGAGGTTAAAACGCCTGGGAGAAGTTAATTTGACGGCTATTGAGGAGGAAAACGAAATAGAAGAGAGATACCAGTTTTACCTCAACCAGAAGGAAGATATTGAAAAGAGTATAGATGAGCTAAGGGGAACCCTTAAACACCTGGAAAAAGAGGCTAAAAGGCGATTTTTAGATGTATTTGAAGAGATACGAAGGGAATTTTCCCGCACTTTCCAGGAAATTTTTGCCGGGGGAGAAGCTGACTTGAAGCTAACCGAAGAGGAGAATTTTGAAGAGAAAGGAGTGGAAATAATGGCTTCACCACCCGGGAAGAAACCTTCTCATCTGTCCCTTCTTTCCCAGGGAGAAAGAGCGCTGGTGGCAATTTCCCTTCTTTTTTCCTTCTTCCGGATAAAGCCCTCGCCTTTCTGTATGCTGGATGAAATTGATGCTCCTCTGGATGACCCAAACGTAGGCAAGTTACTTAACTTTTTAAAAACCTTGAAAAACAATACCCAGTTCCTTATTATTTCCCATAATAAACGAACACTTTCTGAGGCAGACGCTTTATTCGGGATAACCATGGAAGAGCCTGGTATCTCAAAGATATTATCCGTTAACTTTATGGAGGCAGAGAAAATCAGTGAAAAGTAAAATTTTTAAAGGCTTAGGAAGGATGAGAAATCTTTTCTCTTCCCGTCTGGGGAAAGGAAAAGATCACAGCTGGGAAGAGATAGAGGAAATGCTCATTCAATCAGATATGGGCATCCAGACAGTGGATATTTTAATTGAGAAACTTAAAAAACGAAAAGGAGCCAATATACAGGAAATTTTAAAAGAAGAGATTCTTGCCCTTTTCCCCCCCCTAAATAGAGAACCTATAATCTCTCCCTCTCCTCCTACTGTTATTCTCATGGTAGGGGTGAATGGTGTAGGCAAAACTACTACCATTGGCAAACTTGCTTCCTCATTTATCAAGGAAGGAAAAAAAGTCTTACTCTCTGCCAGCGATACTTACCGTGCTGCCGCAATAGAGCAACTCGGCTTGATTGCCAGAACCGTGGGGGCTGACATGGTCAAACACCAGTACGGTGCTGATCCTACTGCAGTGACCTTTGATGCTCTGCAATCCGCTCTGGCACGAAAATATGATTTCCTCATTATTGATACAGCAGGAAGAATGCATTCGGATAAAAATCTCATGGAAGAATTAAAAAAAATCAAAAGGGTCCTCTCTACAAAATTTAATTATTCCCCACTTCTTCCACCACAGGAAGTAATAATGGTGCTGGATGCTCATGTGGGACAGAATAGTTTTCAACAGGCACATGTTTTCCACAAGGCGCTTAACGTTACCGGAATAGTACTTACCAAGCTCGATGGCACAGCCAAGGGAGGAATAATACTTCAAATAGAACGTGAACTTGAAATACCGGTGAAATGGGTGGGAGTAGGGGAGAAATGGGATGACCTGGTAAAATTTTCCCCCAGGGATTACGTAGAATCTATTTTCTTATGAAAAAAGTGGAGATAATAGAGAATATCCTTATATTTATATCCATTTTTTCTATCTGGCCGGTAATATTCAACTGGCCTGGAAAAGGGTATAGATTCATAATGCTCTTTTTCCTTATTGTGCTGGTGGGAGTACTTGTGAATAGAGGAAAAAGATTCCAGAGACTTCTTCGCAAATTAAGAGAGGAGATGAGAAATGAATATGAAAAATTCACTAAGTAGCGCAATTTACATTATCTCTTTCCTCTCTGTCCTTGCTATAGTAGCTATAGTTCTCCAGGGAATAAATAAAGCAAAAACCCTTAAAAACGACGAGAAAGGAGAAACACTTTTCTGGGAAGGAAAAAACCAGGAAGTTAAAGAACTCTGGAAAAAAGACTGGGAAGAAAAGAAAGAAATAGGGATAGCCAGAAAACTGAGTGTTCTTTACATCAAAGAGGGCTGGATAAAAGAAGGCATTGCCTTTCACAAGGAAGCATTAAAGGTTTATCCGGAGGATCCCAAACTGCGGTTTAATTTAGCCCTGCTTTATTTTCAGGCGGAAAAATGGGAAAATGCCTGGGAGGAACTGGATAAAATAAAAATAAATTACCCTCTTTTCCCCAATCTTCATTACCTCAGGGGGCTTATTCTGGAAAAAGAAGGGAAGGAAGAGGAAGCTTACAAAGAGTTTATTAAGGAGCTTAATAATTATCCAGAATGCGCGGGTGCCTGGAAAAAAATCAGGTCATTTTCTAAAAAAGGGATTGAAAATTAAAGCGAGTTTATTTAAAATGCTCTCAGGATGGAAAATCTAACACCTCAAACAAAGAATACCGGGGCAACCTATAGAGGTATGATAATAGGTGCCCTCTTTTCTCTCCTGGCTGTGTTAATGGCGCATTACTCCGTACAGGAGAGGTTTATCGGGTGGCCGCTGCACCCCATTAAATTTGCCATAGGCTCGGTAAACTGGATAGCTTATCTCTTGCTTTCCATATTCTTAGCCTGGCTTTTAAAGTTTCTTATTCTGAGATACGGAGGGCCCCGAATTTATATTAGAATACGTCACTTCTTCCTGGGATTGATTTTAGGCCAGTATTCTGCACCGGGATTGTAGTTCGTTATAGATTTGCTCACCGGAATGACAGGAAATACAGTATTCTGGATTTAGAGGAGGAGATAAATGATAAGAAAATTAAGCTGCTCTATTGTCACATTTTTTTTCTTATTTTCTCTTACTATTGCAGGATACGCTGACCAATTAACCCAGCATATAGAGTATCTTTCCTCTCTTAAATCCAGGATTCCCGGCTACCCCGGGCATGAAAAGGCTGCCAGCTACATAGAGAACTTTCTCAAAAGCCTGGGGCTGAAAGTAAAAAAGGAGGAGGTAGAGGTTACAGTCCCGGTTTCCAGGGGCGGAGAGCTAACCATAAAGGACAAAACCTTCCCCATCTATCCCCTCTGGCCTAACCTGGTTCGAACTCCTACCGTACCTCCTCAGGGCATCAAAGGAGAAGTTATTTATGCTGGAAAGGGGAATTATGAAGATATAACTGGAGAAAAAATAAAAGACAATATACTTATTCTGGATTTCAACTCCGGTAATGCCTGGATAGACATGGCAATGCTGGGAGCTAAAGCAATAGTATTTGTAGAACCTGAAAACACTTCTAGATATGAAGCAGAGAAAAAATTTCTTTCCCAGCCTCTGAATATCCCCCGCTATTGGCTACCGAGAAAATACTTTTCCGGGTTATTATCCATTTTGAGCAATAAAAAAGCTGAAGGGACATTAAGGGGGAGAATGGATTGGGAAAATGTTAAATCCTACAACATTTATGCCACACTTGAAGGTTCTGACCCCAAACTTAAAGACCAGTTAATAATTCTCTCTACTTTCTATGATTCTATTTCTGTGGTCCCTGACTTTGCTCCGGGAGCAACTTCTGCCTTCAACACTGCTGCTCTTCTAAATATAGCGCAGGAATTCGTCAATAGCCCTCCCAGAAGAAGCATAATGTTTCTCTTTACCACCGGTCATTATGAAAACATTTCCGGTATTACAGCATTCACACAAAGACATCTGCGTAAACACAGATTTATCAGGAGCAAGATAAAAGAGCCCATTGATGCAAACCTTTTTATTGCCCTGGATCTTTCACCCGGGAACGATGAGATAGGAGTCTGGCACGGAACAGATGACTTCTATTACCAGAAAGTTTTTGCTCCTTTTGGTAAAAAATTTGAAAAGTATAACAAAGAAGTATCCAAAGCTCTCGGCTATAACCCGGAAAATACCCTTACTAACGGGATCAGTCCGGTAAAAGGAATAAGCTGGGATACTCTTGTCTTCGAGAAAATAATGGTAGAGGGCACACCCGTGCTCTACTCCGGAACTCCAGCCCTTAACTTTGTCACCATCTATGATTCTCGCAATTACCTGGACACACCTTTTGATACACTGGATAAATATAATCCTGCTTTTATCCAAAAACAATCACGTTTTCTGAGCCGCCTTCTGCGGGAAGCTCTAAATGACAGTAATCTTTTCCCCTCTTTTCAAACACAACTGAAAGATAAGTTGCGGAGCCTGGAAGCACGCCTGGTAACCTTTAATCCCCGCACTTCCTTTGTCCCCTCTAATCCCGTATCCGGAGCTATTGCTTATCTCCACCTAACCAGTCAGGAAAAAACGTACATGGGAGTGAGAGGGTTGAAGCTTAAGATGACCAATAAGGACGGTAGAGCACTTTTCAATGCTGTTAATAACATAGCCCTGAAAAAAACCCCTGGTTATTACCTGGAAGGTTACGCACTGAATCCCAATACAGGGGAAATTATCCTGGCCCCGGATTTGGGGGTAAACGGTAATGAAAACTATCCTCTTCAGCTGAAAATGACCAATGTGGAAAATGACCACATGATTGTCCTATTCCCCTGTAAACCTATAAATGTATTTGACCTTATTGATCCTGCATTTCTTGTGTCTCTTGATCGCATAGACGTTTTTGATAGAGCAAACAGTACTCCCTATGCTTATGGAGAAAGCAGGTTTGTCCCCCGGGAGTGGACATGGACTTCCGATAGTGAGCCAGTAGGGGTAGTCTTTGCCCAGTCTCAATCCTGGGTAAAAATACTCGGGAGTTCAGGCCCCCTGGGTAAACGATACTTACTTCTCAACTCTCAGAACTGGAAAACAAAAGAAGGCTCCGAAGGAATAGGCTTCAACCCGGAACAGACCAGTTCAATTATTCGTACTCCTTACCAGGGAGCCCACGATATGCTCTACCTGGATGATTTCCGAATTAAAAACCTGATTAAATACGGCATAAGCAACCGGCGGCTGGAAAATTTACATAAGTGGGCATGGGAATCCTTCAAAAAAGCAGAAGAAGCCCTCAAAAACAGGTTGTGGGACAGATTCATGAAGTTCTCTCGCCAAGCTTTAGCCGTAGAATCACGCGCTTATCCTGATGTAAAAGCCACTTCTAACGACGTTATTAAAGGGATTATCTTCTATCTGGCAATTCTGCTCCCCTTTGCCTACTTTGCTGAAAGGCTGTTCTTTGGCTTTCCAGATATCAAAAAACAATTGGGTGGCGTTTTTGGTATATTCCTTTTCATCTACTGGATAATGCGCATGGTCCATCCTGCTTTCCGTCTGGCCAATACTCCAGAAGTAATCTTGCTTTCCTTTATTCTGCTTTCTCTCTCTGTAATCGTTGTCTCTATCATCAGCAGTAAATTTGAAGAGCAAATGCAGGAGATGAAAAGGGAAAGAGCCAAGGTGCACGAAGCAGATGTGGGCAGAATCAGCGCCACAGCAGCAGCCTTTACCCTGGGTGTCTCCAACATGAAAAGAAGAAAGGTAAGAACCTGGTTAACCTCTATAACCCTGATTCTTCTCACCTTTACTGTGCTTTCTTTCACCTCGGTGAAAACTTTTATGAAATATAACCGGGTACTGCGAGATAACAAACCTCTTTACCAGGGAATTTTGGTAAGGGATAAATCCTGGAATCCATTTGAAGAAGTAGTTTTAGAACACCTGAGGAGTGTATTCTTTAACGAAGCCAGGGTAATTCCACGCTCCTGGCTTATCTCTCCCATCCTGGAAGCAACTACTTTCATAAAATTAAGACATGATAATCAGGCTGCCTACGCCTCAGGTCTGGTAGGAGTAGTACCGCAAGAAGACCAAATCACCCATATTTCCAGGTTTTTAATAGCCGGAAGATGGTTCAGAAAGGGAGAAAAGAATGTCATAATCCTTCCCCAAAGACTCGCTAGCCTTCTCAAAATAAATAAAGAAGAGGTAGGAAAGACTTATCTAATGCTACTGGGCGAAAAGGTTAAGGTAATAGGTATTCTTAATGATGAAGCCATGAAAAACCTGCATGACCTGGATGATGAGAGAATTACACCGGTCAATTTCAGTATGATGGACTCCAAGAAAATAGAAAGAGTTAAACAGGAAAAAGTAGTTATGGCAGGAATAGGAAAAACAAACATAGAAACTTTCACACACAGCGAATACTCGACTGTCCCCTTCCTTCCTTATGACTTTGTTATGGAGAATGGGGGCACACTGCAGTCAATGGTTCTTTCCTTCCCCAAAGGCACCAATATAATTGCTCAGGCAGAAAAATTCGTTTCCCGTCTGGGATTAACCATTTTCACTGGGGTAGGAGACAGGGTGTGGGTTTACAGCTCAGTGGGGCTTACCTCCTACCGGGGCATGGGAAACCTGGCTGTTCCTATACTTATCGCTGCCCTTATTGTTTTGAATACCATGCTGGGTTCAGTATATGAAAGAATAAAAGAAATAAGCACCTACTCTTCTGTGGGACTGGCTCCTGTACACATAGCAGCTCTCTTCATAGCAGAAGCAGCAGTATATGCAGTCCTGGGGGCAGTAGCCGGGTATCTCTTGGGACAGGTGGTGGCTAAATTAGCTACTACTTTTGGGTTTCTCACCGGGTTAACCCTGAACTATTCTTCCCTTTCTGCGGTTACCTCCACACTTATTGTCATGGCAGTAGTAATGCTTTCCACACTTTACCCTGCCCGCAAAGCATCACAACTCTCAGTGCCAGACGTTACACGCCGCTGGGTACTTCCTGAACCCAAGGGAGATGTCTGGGAATTTGATTTCCCCTTTACCATAAGCGGAAAAGAGATCCTCGGAGTCTATATCTTCTTCCGCAACTACTTCTCTGCTTATACGGAAGAATCTGTTGGGACATTCTTCACCCAGGGAGTAGAATTCAAAACCTTTGACTGGAAGGGAGAAACAGGCTATTCCATGGAAATGGTAGTTCATCTTGCACCTTTTGACCTGGGGGTGAGCCAACATGCCACCTTGAAAGCAATCCCAACCGGAGAATTCGGCGTTTACCTGATTAAAGTAATTCTAAAAAGAAGAAGCGGGGAAATAGGCGCATGGAAAAGAGTTAACCGAAGATTCCTTGATACACTCAGAAAACAATTCCTGGTCTGGAGGACATTAAGCCCAAAAATTAAGAGCGAATACCACGAAGAAGGAGAATCATTACTCAGAGAGAAGGAGTGAGATATGGAAGAGATAAAAAACACCAACGCAGAACAGCAAGAAGAGAAATTTGAAAGCGGTTTTAATATTAAAACCGTTGTGGCAGCTCTATTTATAGGCTTTATCATGCTCCCGGGGGCAATTTACCTGGGGTTAATTACGGGCGGAAGCATAGGAGGTGCCGCACAATGGGTAACCATTATCCTCTTTGTGGAAATAGCCAAGCGTTCCCTGATACAGCTAAGAAAGCAGGAAATTTACATCATATACATTATTGCTTCCAGTCTGGTGGCACCGGGACTTATCATGGGGGCAGCTTCCCTGGTTCTCCAGGGTGGAGCTTTTGCCGAAAAAATATGGCAGCAGTACTTAATCCAATCCCCCTATGCTAAAGCCTTCGGATTATCCGATAAAATACCTTCCTGGGTGGTCCCTCCGGCTGGTTCTGAGGCCCTAATGAAACGAACCTTCCTGGACAAAGCCTGGATTATCCCCATTCTTCTCCTGGTAGGAAACAATGTTCTTTTCCGCTTAAATTATTTTGGCCTGGGTTATCTCTTCTATAAACTCACTGCAGATATAGAACGTT
>JAADFP010000010.1 GCA_013152825.1 Caldisericota bacterium
GAAAATTGCGCTCAATATAATCTGCCACACGCTGGATAAAGTCCTCTGAAAAACTATAGCTGATTACCTTCATTTCAATAAAGTTGCCAGTGGTTACCGATATACCCCCTGTTTACCATTCATTATCTCTCCCCGATTACTCTCTGCTATCTACTAATTCCTCTATGCCTTTGTGCCTTTCTCTTGTCCATTCCCCCCAACTACTAACTACTATCTACTCGCTACTAACTACTCTCCCCAATCTCAAGTCTAACGTCTATAGTCTAAAGTCTAAAATGTATATTTCTTACTCACTCACTTACTCACTTATTCACTTACTAACTTACCTTCCCCTTCCACTTCTTCCACGCTTACATCATCCAGGTAGATGAGAAAGCCTTTTATCTTTATCCCGGGATAGATGTCCTGCAGGATGTGCATGTATTCTCTTATCTGCTGCCTGTAATTTTCCTGCTTATCTTCTTTTATAATCAATTACCCAGACTTCGTTTTCCTTTACCACCAGTCTATCTATTCTGCGGGTATGTCCGCGGTAATCTACAATTTCCTTTTCCAGGTAGATTTTTCCTTTATCCAGGTAGAAGAACTTCTTGCAAGTCTCTTCTTCTATTAACTTCTTCACCAGGGAAGTAAATTCTGCGTAATTTTCCACAAAGGGAAACCTCATACGGGTTTTTTGCCAGGCATTTCTTAACACTTCTTCCTGGTCCTGGTTATAAAGATTTTCTATGAAAGAAAGAAGGCAATGCAAAATCTCTCCCCTTAAGATACTCTCCCTGTTTCTTATCTGGCTCTCCTCGATAAACTCATCTTTTAATGAATGCACCCAATCCCTGTACTCTGAACGGGGAATCTTTTCCAGGGGATACAGCTTCTCCTTTTCTCCCGGGTATATTCTTTTTTCTCCTCTTTCCATATCCTTATAGGGAAGGAAAGAACATACAAGCTCGGGAGTTTTGCTGTTCTTTTTCCTGGGGATAAATACGTAGAGCTCGTTTTTTGCCCGGGTCAGGGCAACGTATATATTGTTTAATTCATCGATAAAGGATTTTTTGTATTCTTCCCTATAAGCTCTCTTCAGGGCGGGGGAAAATTTTTCGTATTTCCTGCCCAGGCGGACCAGAGTAAGTGAACCCCCGGCAGGATAGATAACCTCCCCTCTTTCCCTTCCTACTTTAATCCTCATCTTCAGGAAAGGAATAATAACCACAGGGAATTCCAGCCCTTTTGCCTTATGAATGGTGAGAACTTTTACTGCCTCAGTTTCCGCAAAGTCCACGTACAGGTCATCCTCTGAGGCTTTTTCAAAAAATTCTAAAAAAGCAAGCACCGCAGAATGTTCCTCTTCCTGCTCTTTGACCAGTTCCAGAAAGCGCATGAAAAAACCCTGGAACCGGGGAAAATTCTCCATAACCTTGAACCTGCGTAAAATGCTGATAAGCAGTTCGTATAAAGGCACAAATCCCACGCTCTTGAAAAACTCGTCCATAAAAGCATCCCATATTTCAGGGAATGCTTTCTGGAACTCTCTATATAGATAAGTATTTTCTGCATTTTTACCTTGCCAGGCAAAGATAAAGTCCTCTATTGTCCTCCTGTTTAGCCCGGATACTTGCAGGAAGATATCCCCCAGGATAAAAGAGGCAAAGGAAAGGTTATCCAGGGGAGAGTTAAGAAACTTAAGGAAAGAGATGATTTCTTTTATAAAAGCGTTTTCCCGGATATTCAAGGTTTTCTCGGATTCAACCGGAATCTTTTCTTCCAGAAGCCAGCTGGTAACAAGCTCTACCTCTTCATTATCCCGGGTAAGGATTGCCAGGTCCCGGTAGGAGAACCTTTCTGTAAGCTCTGCCACCAGGGCTATCAACTTCTCTTTAATAATCTCACTTCTCTCTTCCTTTTCGTCCGCTTCCACATGCTCCATTCTCACGTATCCAAATGGTTTATCCTCCCGGTAAGTTTGCGCAGCATCACGGAAAACACTTACAATCTCTTCTATATCTGAGGGCGTAAATTTCAATCTGTCTTCTTGTTCCTGGATAAACCTTCTCAAATTCTCCTCGGAAAAAACTTCATTGTTAAACTCAACAATCTCCTTCTGGCTGCGGTAATTTTTTCTTAAATACTCGCACCGCAAATTGAAATCTTTAAATTGCTCCTTCACCTCATCAAAAAGGGCAACTTCTCCTCCCCGGAATCGATAGATTGCCTGTTTTTTGTCCCCTACGTAGAACAGGGAACCGCCGGTAGAAAGGGCTTCCTCTATCATGGGAAAGAGGTTTCTCCATTGTAATGCACTGGTATCCTGAAACTCGTCAATTAGGTAATGCCTGAAACGCGTGGCCAGCCTGTAATATAACTCTGCCACGGTTATAGACTCTTCCTCGAAAAGCACTTGCGCTTTCTTGTTTAACTCTTCCAGGAATAATATGTCCTCTTTTTTAATTAAAGCCTGGAATTCTCCCAGTACCATATTGAAAATGGTAACGTAGGGATTGAAAACAGAAAATGCCTCCAGTTCACATACCTCCCTGAGATTACTGCGTATTTTTTTCCACAATTTATCAATTTTCTCCACCCTATCAGTGCCACTATTGAGGGGGAACCTGTCTTTTTCAAAAAAACTGGATAAGGAAGCAATATCAAAGGTATCTGTGTTCTCCTCCAGGAACTTCCTCAGGCTGGTGGCAAATCTTTTATTTGTTCCGGCAGGAAGATTATCCCGCAACTCTCGCATGAAATTCAGGATTTCCCTTTTCTTTAGAATTACATCTCTGCTTTCTATAGGATGTTTTCTGAATTCACCTCCAAAAATATTCCGGAAATAAAACAGCGATTTTACCAGGGAAAGGATATCTCGCTTAGGAAACCAGCTGCTTTTTTCTTCCACGTATAGATAGTGCGAGAGGAACTCTTGAAATATCCGCAAAATTTCCTGTGACCGATGGGCTCTATCAATGAGAATATCCAGGCCGTAGGATAGGTAATCTTCGTAATCTCTCTTTATTTTGAAACGGGGAGAAAGTTGTATCTTAAATGCACAGCCAGAAAGAAGAGCATTGATAAAACTATCAATAGTCTGCACCTGGAAGAAATTGTAGTTTTGTATAAGGTAATCCATAATCATATCCGCCTTCTCTCTAACCAGCGCTTCTCTACCCCTAAGAGCAGACAAGAGGTCATTTCTCTCTTCTTTATCTGAAAATCTATCCAGGGCAATTTTCTTTAAGAATTCCAGTATCCTCCCCTTCATCTCAGTGGTTGCCTTGTTGGTAAAAGTAATGGCTAAAATACTGCGTAATGGTATCTCCTGGGATTGCAGGGAGAGGTTAATGAGAAGCTGGATGTACCTTTTTGCCAGGGCATAAGTCTTGCCTGAACCGGCTGAAGCTTCTTTTATGCAAACCTCGGGGAATACAGGGAGAGTTTTGTTATTTACCATGACTACTGTTACTATTATAAAATTTTTCTGGTTTTAATGATACCAGCCTGCTTCCTGCTGAGTTAAAGAGGGTTGAAAATGAGGTATAATTTTAAGACTATAGAGGTTACAGTTAGTAGCGGGTAGCGAGGGGAGGGATGGTGAGCAATAAATAGTGAGTAAGTGAGTAGGTGAATAAGTTACTAAGTAAAGGGGAAAGATGCAGGATCCAGGAAAACCAGTTCTACCTGTCATACCCGCGGAAGCGGGTATCCAGGAGAGACAGGAGAAGACTTTAGACCGGAGACTATAGACTGGGAGGATAGTTAGTAGCGAGTAGATAGTAGTAAGTAGTGAGGAAAGGGATTGAGCAGGATGTATTTTTACTGGATTCCCGCTTGCGCGGGAATGACAAAGCCGGACAAATGGGGTGTAAAGCTATAATGTAAATCACCAGCTAGCCTGTCATGCCTGCGGAAGCAGGCATCCATGGCAGTAAACCATGGGAAAATATTATGTGTATTTCTTCATGGTATTAGATTCCTGCCTGTCCCGGTGCATATCGGGGCTTTCACAGGAATGACGAATGAAGATGCAGGATCCAGCGAATAGTGAGCAGTGAGTCAGTATCCTGGTATCCTAATTTCCTGGAAGGGAGTTTTACCCTGAACCCTACGTGGTTCAGGGGGGGTTTTAGCATTTAGCTTTTGAGTTTATTTAGGTCCGATGACTCTGGAGAGTCTGAGTATCGGAATTCTTCGGAGGTTTTGGGTTCTGGATTTGTAAAGGGAGGTGATAGAGATGGATGCATTAAAAGTGTTGAAAGAGAGAAGAAGCATAAGGAAGTTTCAAGCCAGAGAAATACCCAATGAAATTATTGAAGATATTATTGACTGCGGCAGGTTGGCAGCTACGGCAATCAACATCCAGCCCTGGGAGTTTATCGTGGTTACACAACCCGAGACACGGAGAAAGATAGCTGATATAACAGATCACGGTAAATTTATTAAAGATGCTCCTGTTTGTGTTGTAGTGTTTTGCAAGGACACAAAGTACTACCTGGAAGACGGTTCTGCTGCCACGGAAAACATTCTTCTGGCAGCAAAGGCCCATGGACTGGGGAGCTGCTGGGTAGCCGGGGATAAGAAGCATTATGCAGAAGAGATAAGAAAGCTTCTAAAAGTTCCTGCCGGTTACAAATTAATAAGCTTGATTGCCATAGGGTATCCAGCCGAATCTCCCCAACCAGCAAAGAGAAGCCTGCAGGAAGTTATGCATTGGGAGGAGTGGTAACCAAGTAATTAGCGAATATAGGTAAATAAGTAGCTCACTCCGAAAGGAAGTAAAATCCCTATAATAATAAAGAGAAGAATACGCAGAATTAAAAAGATTGTCAGTTTTGATTCGGGTTTGCTGCTTACCACTAAAGGCAATATACTCTTCTTCTTTTCAAATTGCAGGGTTCCATTGTAATTGATTACCTCTCCCAGTATGTATACCCTACTTCCTACCGTGATGCCCCGCAGAGTATCCCTTTCCTCCCCAATAATACTCCCTCCCCGATTAAGCACCTCTGGCTCAAAGAAAGCGCCGGCCGGATTTACCCCAATCTCTCCCGTATCATCTTCTACGCTGAAAGGGACCCACTTTCTCTCCTGCACATCACGGACATAGCGGTAGCGTGTGCTGTGAAAGAAGTCCCGTTTGCGTGTGTAGTGCACGTAATCGTAATACACGCATTTTAAACCATATACTACTTCTGGCGCTCCACAGAGCACCTTACCCTTCACCTCGAAAAACCCTTCTTTCTTAATATCAGCAATCTTTGTAGTAGGCGTCTTTTTCACAAAAGCAAGCACCACCACAAATCTTACGATAAAGTACAGACATACAGTTTCCCCTGCACTAATAACTATCCAGGAAACGATAATCCAGATGTCGTTTACAGGATGAATATAGCGAGAGAAAAGAAATGCTCCCACCCCGCTTAACACAATTAAAAGGGCTAATACTACACTACCCAGGTGTCGTTTTATCCAGGGACTTTCCCGGGCAACTACCACTCCTCCCACTTTTTTGCCTGTTTTAAGGTCTGTACCGCAGGAGATGCAAAAAGTGGCTTCCGGGGGCAATACCTTCTGGCAATAAGGGCAGTGCGCTTCTCCGGCAATTTTTGCTTTCCCCTGCTCACTACTGCCAAAAAACTCTTGAAAAAGAGGGAGCAGGCGGGCAAATTTCCATTCCTCCTTCCCTTCCCTGCTGATAAAATCCTCCGGTAAGACTCTTTTCTCTTTTATCCATTTTTGCAGGGTTCCGGTGCTTACCGGGCCATAGATACTGCCATCCGGCTTTTTTACCTTCCACTTTTCCTCTGTCATATACATTCCTCCTTTTCTTCTTATTCGAAAATCTGCCTGGCCTCCCTCATTTTTCCCGTTATCCGGATATCGTACGGACATCTCTTTTCGCACTCTCTACATTCTACGCATGCACTCGCCTTTGTTTCCAGGTCCTTGTAGCTTTTCATAAGCTCCCTATCCCTTTTCTGCTGCCATTTAGTCAAAAGACGCATTATGGAAGGAATAGGAATATCTTGAGGACAGGGAAGGCAGTATCCACATTGCCGGCATAAATCTCTTCCCCATCTTTTTGCCTCTTCTTCAAACTGCTTTATTTCTTCCGGAGTGAGAGCATACTCATCATCCCCTGCTTTTACCAGCTCTTCCAGGTGGGAAATGGTACCCACACCAGGGGTAACTGTATGCACGTACTGATTCTGCACCACGTACCGGACAAGTTTCAAAGGAGAAAGTCCCCTCCCATCAGCACCTTTCAGGGTCAGTGCTCCTCCTCCCAGAGGCTTCATCACTGTCAAGCCAATACCGAATTTTTCAATCAAGGGAAAGACCTTCTGCGAAGTTACCTTCAAGTCTTCACCATCCGAGGCCACTCTTTTGCGGTGGAGAATATTGTAGGCCAGGGTCAAAACATCCACCTCTCCCGATTCAATCATTTTTTTTACCACTTCAAAACTGCCATGCGTGGAAAAGCCAATGAATCTTACCTTGCCTTCTTTCTTCGCTTTCCTTAAAACTTCGTAGAATCCTCCCTCCATTACCTTTCGATAGGCCTCAGGTGAGGTAACATCATGCAGTTGATAGATATCTATAGTATCAACCTGCAACCTATTTAAGCTCTCTTCCAGGGAGACTGCAATATCCGCGGGATTATCTGACTTCTGCCAGGCATGAGTCCTGCTTAAAACTATGAGCTCATTCCTCCTTTTCTTCATCACCTCCCCTACTCCCTTCTCCGCCATCCCATTGCCATAGGCACAGGCAGTATCTATTATGTTCACCCCCAGGTCTAAGGCCCTATTTATAACTCTGGCCATTTCCTTTATTCCTGCTTCCCCTTTGGGAAAAAGCCCCTCCCGGCCAAAGCCAAGAGTTCCGATCCCCACTACCGAGACCTTTAAGCCTGTCCTCCCCAGCACCCGGTATTCCATCTTTCCCTCCATGACACTATTATTATACGACCAAAAAGGGGATTTATGAAATAGCTCGAAAGACCCGGTGGGGGAGTAATAGACATTAGACTGTAGACTTTAGACCATAGACTGGGGGAAGTAGTGAGTAGATAGTAGATAGTAGCGGGTAGCGAGGGAAGGGCGATGCAGGATACAGAATCCTGGATTCCCGCTTGCAAGGGAATGACGGAGGAGAGGAGGGTATCCTGGGAAGGAAGTTTCACCCTGAACCCCACGTGGTTCAGGGTGGGGTCTTGGCATTTAGATTTTGAGTTTATTTAGGATTTTGGATTTAGGGTTTTTTAAAAATGTCTCCTGTAAAGGGCTGAGTTCCTCTTATGCGAATTCTGATCAAGAATTTTCATAATTTTGCACTCATACCGGAGTTTGGCCCCGGCGGTAACCCCAATGCAGTATCAACACCAATATTATTTCTTAGATCTTTTAAAAGCATTTCTGCATCGAATTGTTTTTCTTCAATAGCTATTGATTCTGGTCGCGGGTTGGTTGATGGTCTTGCTCTATATGCTGTTACAAATTTTTGTCCCGTATTTAATGCTTTGACACATACTGCCCTAATATAAAACCGATTAAATTCTCCTTCGCAAAGAGTAATATTTGGATTACGCGGCATTTTAGCTTTGGTATAGCCACCTTTCGGCCTTCTTTTTAAATAATGCGTCTTGAAATATTGCATACCAAGAGAGTCAATAAAACTTTCTATGTTCCCTGATTGAGCTGCTTCCAACAATAAATCGGGATACTTCCTCCTTCCTTCATCATTGAGTCGATCAGATATATACAGCCTTCCGGCATCTATATCTGATTTAATTTCTTCAACTATTTCTTTTCTTACTTCTTCTAAATTTACAAGATGAAAAGACATATATCCCTCCTTTCACTTATATGCCCAATATTCTACTCAATTATATGCTAAAAAAAAGCAGAGGGGCAAATTTGGGTGAGTAGTAAGCAGTGAATAGCGAGTTTTCTGGTTTCTTAGTATCTTAGTATCCGCCTGCCTGTCTTCTCCCCACAGGACGTCGGGACAGGCAGCCAGGAGAACCAAAACGGCAGGAAAGCAGGAGATTGCAGACTATCCGCTGGCATTTTATACAGGTGGCAGGAAGGCTTATTAGAAATGTTCGAGGTCTGGTTATGAAGTTATGGAGTGTTCATAGGGAAACCCTTGTCCTGTTTCAGCAGGTTTTTCGGAATATTTATCTTCCTGATACCAGCTAAAGAAGATTCCTCCTTTGCCCCTTTATCTTTTCCTCTATCTATTGACTCTTAATGAGATTTTTGGATTATCAGAACCATTCATCGTCGTATGTGCCCTCTACAATAGGATTGTTCCACATGTTGTAAATCACAGCCTTGTATCGTGCACCCCCATCCAGGAATCCCACAAAAATTATGGGAGGAGTGGGAATATCAATAGGCGAAATCTGATGTGTACTGGTAGCCTTGCCGTTTGCGGTTTCGTAAAGGTCTGAGAAAATCATAACCCGTGAGCTATTTTCACCTTCCTTGTAATTCCAGTTATCTTCGTAGATATATCTTTTCCTTGCCACTCTGCGAAAAATGTAATTAGGCCCGGGATCTGTTTGATATAGCCAGTAATAGTATCCCATTTCCTTCCATTCAGTAAGTGCCTGCAAATAGTTGGATGCATAATCATGATTGGGGCAAAAGAATACACTGGCATTGGAAACATAAGAAGGATAAAGTGCTTCAATTACTGGCCTATGGTTTCGGGTGGGTATCTCTTTATTACTCCAATAATTCTTTGCCAGGGGCATCCACCCATCCCAATCCTGGTAATACATGTAAGAGCCCTGAGCTAATTGCCTCATATTGTTCAGACAGACACTGCGGCGGGCTCCTTCCCTGGCTCTCAAAAGAGCAGGAAGCAAAATCCCCACTAACACAGCGATTATTGCCATTACCACCAGTAATTCTATCAGGGTAAACCCTTTCTTTTTCATATTACATTGCATTCTACTTCTTACTACATAATATAGAGCAATTTACATGCCACTTTGGATTATCTTTCCTTATCATTTATTATCTTTCTACCTCTTTAATCTCATTTTCTCTGTTTATTTCCTGAAGAGACATAGGATTTTCGGGGAGCGTAAGAAAAAAATTGGGAGTAATATCAAGAGAAACTATTCCTTTTTTAAGAGTAAACTTCAACACATGCCCACCGCTTTTTCTATCCTGACTAATAAAATGCAGGTGATACCCGGGAACACTTATTCCCTTTATAAATGCCGGACACCAGAAACCTACCATAGTTCCCCGAATATTCTTGAATTCAAAAGTGGGTTGATGCTTGACGACTTCTATTAAAGGAGGATACGGTTTACTTTGTTTAGGTACACTACGCGTTTTAATGTACTCAAATACTCCATCTATTTTTATTGCATAGAAAAGATTCGGATTGACTATTTTTTTATCGAACTCCTTTTTGAATTCTTCATAGTCAACTCCTGCTATCTCAAATTTTAAATCCGGATCAAAGAAAGTAACACTTACAAAGGGAGTTTTCTCTTCGGGAGAAACGGAGTAAACTTTACCGTCTGCTCTTACCTGGTAAAATTTACCATCGAGGGCTACCATCTCTCCATTTAGCGCCTGAAAAGTCCCTACCCCAAAGTCTCCCCTTTTTTCTATTTCCCGGTAGGTTACTGTGCCATCATATGCTCCGTTTAGAAGAGCATTCAGAGTGGAAACCTGGGTGAGAGTCTCATGGAAAGAGAAAGAGGAAGAATCTCCTAAACATAAAAAGGTAGAGAAGAAAAAAGATAAAAGCAAAAAGACTAAACTTCGGGAATATTTTCTCATGTTACTATTTTACAATAATTTTATGGTATACAAAATATCATCACCTGCCAATCATTATAACCGATGAGAAATATATTTAGGTATATCCTTTGCGAATATTAAAAAAAATATGACCTCACCCAACGTAGACCATATTCTCCCAAGGAATACCACTATTATAGCCATAGATGGCGAAAGATAATAACTCAATAAAATACTCAGCACGCCTTCTCTTACGCCTATTCCTCCAGGAACTATAATACTCATAAAACCTATAATCCAGGCAATAGCGTAAATACCTATAGTGGGCAAGAAATTCACCAGAGGGTATGGATAAAGAGAATTGATAAGAAAGTAAAATGAGAAAA